>JAYSUN010000281.1:0-13862 GCA_043719045.1 Hyphomicrobiaceae bacterium
CCTTATGCTTGCAGCGTCGAGCTGGGGCAGGTGACACTGGCGAGGTCTGCAGAGCGGCACTACCCCATTGTCGGCCACCGCGTTTCACACGCCTTCACGGCGTGCTCACCGAGCAATGCCAATCATTGCCGGACATGGCAGATTCACAAATTTGACCTGGCGTGTGGCGCTCGACGAGTGTCGTGGTTGTCAGTTGTCGCTGCTGCAGCAACGCACATGCCACAAGGTCGAGCTAAGGTTGAAAACGGACGCCTCCTCGTTCGTTTAGGGCCGGCTTGGCGCGCGCCGCAAAGATCCGCGACTCTCAACTCGGGTCCGGTGCCAATGCAGTCCGCTTTGTCGTTGCCAGCATTGCTGTCATTTCCGTCTGGCTACGCGCCCGCACTTGGCATCGGGGTGCGCTTTTTCGGTGGCTCAGTTGCGCCGCCGACGGTGGTCGAAGCAATACCAGCCCGGGTTGACGGCAAACCGCATGGCAAGATCGAGATGGTGGCAGTGCCTGGGTTCAGCGAGTCAAGTTTGCCTCCGCCCGAGGTCAAGACCGTTGATAGTTGGGTGACGACCACCAGTTTCGCAGCAGAGCAATCGGCCGGTGCACTCAGTCTGCCGCGTGCGCTTGGCGGTGTGTTGGCCATGGTTGTGGCGTGGGGTGCGTTACTCTTTGTGCGGCGCAAGAGGGCGACCGTATCAGATTCCGACGTGCCCTCTGGTGACTACGCTGCGAATTTCAAGTCTGCGACGTCAGATATGGCTGCTGCCTTGAGCAGCGTCGACAATGCGGCCATCTGCTCCGAATTGATTGCCCGTGCCGTCAATCTGCATCGCGCGGCGCGTGACGCCGTGGTGGCGTTGACAAACGACAATCTGCGCACGCTGATGAGCGATGATCTCGCGCGCGTGCAGCGCATTTTACTGGCACCCGAGTTGACCAATGACGTCGCTGAGTGCCGATGGGAGCCTGTGAAGGTCAAAGTTACGGCAGCTTTAACTGACCTTGAGCGCATTGCCCGCATAATCGCCGGCGTGTTGTCCAGTGCGTGCGTGGCCCCGATGAAAACCGAGCTTTCGCTGGTTCCGGAAACGTCGTCTGAGGCTTTCGAGATCTTAGGGGTCAACCCGGACGCGAGCCGAACGGTTGTGAAGAAGGTCGTCGACGGCCTACGGCAGAGTTGGCACCCAGATCATGCGCGGGACGTGGCCGATCGTCATCGCCGCGAGGATCGGATGAAGCAGATCAACATTGCCTGGGATTTGATCCGAGATCAGTATCCGGCCACGGAAAAGACAGCTGCCTGAACTTGGATCAGCGAAAATTCCTCCCCTTGGGCAGAGCATGACGTGTCGCGCGTGCCGGGACATCCAACACGGCAAGTGACAGCTGTTGTGATTCTGTTGGCGCCATGCGCTCACGGCGCTTAATGGCGCTGTCGATGCGTTTGTCACGTGCATCGGGTTGTGGGCGTTTGACCTCGTCGGCGCGGGCGAGAACGGTCAGGTCACGATTGTCGTCAGCGAGCTGCGCGAGCAGATCCGTGCGATCGTCGATACGATCGGCAACAACGTGAGTAACGCCATCCTGCTTTTGTAGGCGGCCATGAACCACAACGAAGCGGGCGCCGAGTACGACCGGACGGTAGGTCTCGAATACCTTCGGCCAAACAATGATGTTGGCGACACCACTTTCGTCCTCCAGCGTCATGAAGATCACCCCTTTAGCGCTGCCGGGCCGCTGGCGCACGAGAACAAGGCCCGCCACGGCGATACGGCGACCAGACGGCGTTATGTCCAGCTGACCGTGCGGCGTGACGCGCTGGGTGTCCAGGATTGACCGCACGAACGAGACGGGATGGGCTTTCAGTGACATCCTGATAAAACGGTAATCATTGACCACCTCTTCGCCGAGCGGCATCGAGGGCAGATGCGCGTCCGGCTCCAGCGCAGGTCCAGGCGGCTGAGCAAACAGCGGCAAATCCTGAGCCGCATCACCCGTGCGACCAAGGGCTTTCACGGCCCAGATAGCATCGCGGCGCGCGAGACCGAGCGAGCCGAAGGCGTCGGCATCGGCGAGACGTTCGAGGGCTGAGGGCTCAAGTCCGGTCCGCAACCAGACATCGCGCACGGAATCGTAACCTGCACCGCGTTGGTCTTCGATTGTGCGGCCGGCCGTCTCGGCCAGTCCTTTGATCTCACGCATGCCCAGTCGCAGGGCACAGGTGCTGGCGATATCACCGGCCATGTCGCGATGACGTTGATGAAGATGGGACGCACGTTGCACGGAACCCACCAGAACCTCTGCTTCAAGTCGGGCATCCCAACCAGAAAAATTGACATCGATCGAGCGAACCTCAACGCCGTGCTCGCGTGCGTCGCGGATGATTTGTGCCGGCGCATAGAAACCGAGCGGCTGGGCGTTGAGCAACGCCGCTGCGAAGACATCTGGATAATGACATTTGAACCAGCAGGACGCATAAACCAGGAGTGCAAAACTGGCCGCATGGCTCTCGGGAAAACCGTACTCACCAAATCCTTCGAGCTGTTTAAAACAGCGCTCGGAAAAATCCCGCGGATAGCCGTTGGCAACCATGCCCTCGACCATTTTCTCGCCGAAGGTGGCGATGGTGCCGACCTTGCGAAAGGTGGCCATGGCGCGGCGCAGGCCGTCGGCCTCAGACGGCGTAAAGCCGGCGGCGACAATGGCGATCTTCATCGCCTGCTCTTGAAACAACGGCACACCGAGCGTCTTGCCGAGCACGGCTTCAAGCTCCTTGCTCGGATAGCTGACCTTATCGATGCCCTGCCTTCGCCGTAGATACGGATGGACCATATCGCCCTGGATCGGACCGGGCCGGACGATCGCCACTTCAATCACGAGATCGTAAAACGTGGCAGGTTTCAGACGCGGCAGCATCGACATCTGCGCGCGGCTCTCGATCTGGAACACGCCGAGCGTGTCGGCGCGCTGGATCATGCGGTAGACGGCCGGATCCTCGGCGGGCAGAGTGGCGATGGTCAGATCACGTTGATAGTGCTCGCGCAGCAAACCGAACGCATTCCTCAGGCATGTCAGCATACCGAGGCCAAGCACGTCGATTTTTAGAATGCCGAGCGCATCCAGATCATCCTTGTCCCACTCAATGACGGTGCGGTTGTCCATGGCCGCGTTCTGGATCGGCACCAGTTCATCCAATCGGCCACGCGTGATGATGAAGCCGCCGACATGCTGTGACAGGTGCCGCGGGAAACCAGCAATCTGGCGCGCGAGATTAAAAGTCTGCTGCACAACAGGGGCCGCCTTATCGAGGCCGGCTCGTTTTGTGTCGACCTCGTCAATGCCTTCCGAGCCCCAACCCCAAATACTGCCGGACATGGCGTCGAGGGTGTCGTCAGAGAGGCCGAAGACCTTGCCGACTTCACGGATGGAGCTGCGAGCGCGATAGGAGATGACGGTTGCAGCTAGTCCCGCGCGTTCGCGGCCATAACGTGCGTAGATGTACTGGATCACCTCCTCGCGCCGCTCATGCTCAAAATCGACGTCGATATCCGGAGGCTCGCGCCGGTCGGCCGAGACGAAGCGCTCGAACAACAGGTCGCTTTTGTCGGGGTCGACTTCAGTAATGCCGAGGCAGAAACAGACGCTGGAGTTGGCAGCCGAGCCTCGCCCTTGGCAGAGGATACCTTTACCGCGCGCGAAGCGGACAATATCAAAGACGGTCAGGAAATAGGGCGCATAACCGAGCTGGCTGATCAATCCGATTTCGTGGGCGAGGGCAAAACGCACCTTGTCCGGCACACCCTTGGGATAGCGTTTGTTCGCACCCGCATAGGTAAAGTTGACGAGGGCTTCCTGGGCTGTGGCGAAACCATCGATGACTTCATCCGGATATTCGTAGCGGAGTTCGTCAAGTGAGAACGTGAGGCCGTTCGAGAGTTTCAGGGTCTCAGCAACGGCTGCGGGGTGATCGCGGAACAGGCGCAACATTTCAGCGGGTGATTTCAGATGTCGCTCGACGTTGGCTTCGAGATGGTGGCCGGCACGTTCCAGCGTGGTGCGCTCGCGAATGCAGGTCAATACGTCTTGCAACGGGCGGCGCGCGGGAGTGTGATAGAGGACGTCGTTAACGGCGATGAGGGGGACGCGTACGGCATCGGCGGTTGCCGCCAGGGCTACCAGGCGGCGACGGTCGAGGCCGGTATAGGCCATGCGAGCGGCGAGGCGGGTGTGATCGGGAGCGGCTTCACGCAGGGCTTTGAGTGTATTGGCCAATGCAATAGACGGCATGTCCACACTGCTGTCATGGCACCAGGGTAGGACAATCATCGACAGACCATCGGCATGATCGAGAAGATCATAGCGCGTCAACTGACAATCGCCCTTTTCGGTGCGCCGGTTGCCGAGGGTCAGCAGTCGGCAGAGGCGACCCCAGCCGGCGCGATGACAGGGATAGGCTAGAATTTCCGGTGTGCCGTCCTTGAAGGCGAGCCGTGCCCCCGGATGGTAGCGGAGCGACGCCGACGGGTGTTGTTTCTTTAAGTCACGCAACGCCGAATGCGCGCGCACGACGCCCGCAACACTGTTGATGTCAGCCAAGCCGAAGCCATCGAGACCGAGGGTGAGTGCGGTCGCCGCCAATTCTTCCGCATGCGATGCGCCGCGCAGAAATGAGAAGTTTGACGCGCAAGCAAACTCAACATAGCCGGGGGTCGCCCGGACATCGGTAGATGTCATGGTTGGCGTGTCCTTGGCAAAGATGATGGCGGCAAACCGCTTAGCCGCCGATTTTGATTTTGCCCGTGATCAGGAAATTGAGCATGGCGACAAGGATGCCGATGACCCCGATCAAGATAAACGTGGCACCTTTAAGAATGCGATCCCACAGCGTCTTGTTCGACAACTCAGTTTTTGCGAGCACGAGATCGAGTTTCGCATCGACCGCATCGAAGCGCATATCGATGCGTTGAAAGCCAACATCGACCTTGGCTTCAAGTTTATCGATGCGGGTGTCGAGCCGGTTGGTGGCGGCCGTCAGGTCGTGTTTGGCTGCCGCGAAGCCCGCGTCGGTGTCGCGCTTGGCTGCCGCAAAAGCTGCCTCGGTCTCACGCTTTGCGGCAGCGAAGCTGACTTTGGTTTCTTGAGCCAACGCATCAAGATGATGCTGCGCTGCTAAGAAGCCGGCATCGGTCTCGCGTTTGGCTGCCGCAAAGGCTGCGTCGGTATCGCGCCGAGCCCCAACAAAGCCTGCCTCGGTGTCGCGCTTGGCTGCCGCAAAAGCCGCCTCTGTCTCACGGTTGACTGTCGCGAAGCCTGCCTCGGTCTCACGGTTGGCTAAGGCAAAGCCTGCCTCGGTCTCACGGTTGACTAAGGCAAAGCCTGCCTCAAGATCCCGTTTGGTGGCGACATTGGCGCCAGCTTGAGACCCCAGGGCGGTTGCCAAAATCTCGGCCTGCCCATCGGGCATTCCCTGGGCGCGCAAGTCGCGGAGTAGTGCGATGGCATTCATGTCTTGCATCTAACAAATCCTTGGCGAAACAGCCAGCCCACGTCGGCGAGCCCACGCCGGCGAAATCGTGTTGTCCTTGTCTTTCACATCAGGCGAAAAGCCCGTGCACGAACCACCGCAATGGACGCGAGTTCAACAGCTGCGCGTCAGGCGGTTGGGCGTAAAGCCCTTCACGAAAAATCCATAGGCGGCGACCGGTCTCGTCGGAGACACGATAGTAATCACGCGTGAGAGTATCAAAATCACCGTGCGTGTGCGCCGCGCTCCACCAGGGTAGTGCCACACGCTCCGGACCTTCGGCCGCCGAAATACGCAGTGATTGCCGCCGCCAGCGCAATCGCAATGGTGGCCCATCCGGCACCTCGGCAATGATCTCAACGGGTTCTGGGGGATCGAACAGCCTTAATGGCCGGAGGGGGCCAAGATCATCGAACTGACTGCCCGCGGCGGTGAGGGCTTCGGGTACGGCTATCGGAGGCGTGGGCGGTTGCTCGCCGATCCGGGCAAGCGTCGCCGCCTGCTCCGGCACATAGGTATTGTTGACGATGACGCGAAGCACCCGATCGCGACCAAAACGGGCGGCGAGGCGGTCCGCAAGACGGCTGACTTGTCGTTCCCGATCGCGTTCGGGAGCATCGGTAAGACCATCTGCAGGGAGTGCCATGGCCTCAGCCCCCAACGCACCAACCGACGTTGCCATCAGGCGCACGAGATCGAAGCCGTAGCCTGCATCAAGCGGATCTTGGAGGTGATTCAGCCGTAAAGCCAGGAGACCATGCAGCACTTTGGCATCGCGGCAGGGTTCCGCCAATCCGGCCTCGACCCGGCGCACGACGCCATCAACGCGGAAGACCGTCAACACGACGTGACGCGCGCCCTGCCCCCGTTCCGTCAACAGCGCACACAGCTGGCCGGCCAAGTGTTGGGTGGCCTGAGAAACATCGGTTTCCCGCATGATCGGCTCCGCGAGGTGCATCTCGACCATCGCTGGAGGTATGGGCTGTCGTGGCGTGATTGCCTCAGCATCAATGCCGAGGGCCTGATCGAGCCGGTGCAGCACCAGCTTGCCGAAGCGGGCGGCGATTGGCGCGCGTGGCCGCGTCATCACATCGCCGATCATTTTCAGCCCTGAACGGCGCAGGCCGGCTGCAACGCCCGCATCAATCCGCAAGGCGGCGACAGGAAGGGGTCCGAGCGTTTCGCGCTCCATGCCAGGATCGATCATCGTCCCGCTCGCACCGTACCTGGCAAGCGCCCAGGCTGCGCCGACGGTCCCGGCCAGTGCCGCACGAACGGCAAAACCTTGGTGAATAAGGCGTGCGGTGACGTCATCGATCAAGGTGGCTTCCCCGCCCATCAAATGGGCCGCGCCCGTGATGTCCAACATCAAGCCATCTGGCGGCGTGCGGCCCACAAACGGGGTGTACCGGTCCAACCAATCAGCAATGCGCTCAAGAATTTTTGTATCCGCTGCCGCGTCATAAGGGCGAGTGATCAGTCTTGGAAGCATGGCTTGTGCCTGTGCCAAGGCAAGTCCGGCATGAACACCCTCAGCCTGTGCCGCCATATTCACCGCCACCACCCGCATCGCTCCCTCTGTTTTGGCAACAACGGCTAGCGGTGGCCACAGATCAGGCGGCAGCTCAGGCAGCGACTGGCCGCAACGCGATCGGTTGCGCGCCATGAGCCGTTCCAGCCGATCGGTCGGCAAGGTTGGAAACCACAGGCTGAGATAGCGGCGCTGCACGGAGGGCGAAGGTGAAACGGGCAGCATCTTTGGTCGGGCTTTGGGCAGGAGTGTAGACGGATGCATGACGATCTCTCGACAACGGAGTCACAACAGTTGCAACAGGGTGAACGGGCGGACTTTGGCGCGGCACACTGGGGCGCCAGACAACGGACCAATGGCCGAGGGCGCCAAAGCGGTTCTTGGTCAACGTCACATCGAACGCAGTGGTAAAGTCTGGAGCCAGACCACGGCACATAGCCCCACTGGCCACCGTCCAGCGGCTGGCCACCGGCGCTTCCACTGCCTCCGACCCGTTGTGCAGCAGAAAACACGGAGTTTTCCGGGTCGCAGCCCGGAGTGACAGGCGCTTGCCAAGCCGCAGCATATCTGCCGGCAATCGCGTGGGGAGATCGACCAGCACGCCCGCCAGCCCCGCCTCCTCAAGGCCCATTTCTGCGGCCGCGAGGGCCTCCATGGCAGCCTTCACCTGTACTACCACCAACCGCGCCGGATCAAAGCCAAGGCCTGCGAAGCCTAAGCCGTATGGACGTCCAGACTCAGCTAAAGCCTGCTGCGTCTGAACCCAAAGGACAGGCGCGCGCGCCCCCGCCGGCTCCAGTGCCAAGATCATGGCGAGGCCAAAGCCTGTAGCAGCGGCCTGATGGCCAGGGCTTGACGGATGTATCGCATGCAGTCGTTGTCGCGCCATCGCCCCGCCAATGGCTTCAAGTATCGGCGCATCAGGGCCCCTTGGTAGACCGTCAGACGCGATGTCCAAGTGCCGATGCTGCAGATGCAAGTGCGGCAGATGCGGATTCAGAGCTGGTTGCATAGCGCACCTTATGTTCGAATTATGTTCTTATAATGATCTCTTTTTGTGCAGTCAAGAAAAATTCACCATGCCGGCAGCAAAGATCCACCGGGCACACCTATTAAGCATTTGAAGAGACTGGCTTTACCTACACTTCATCGGCAGCATGTTCTGCTCAAACCTTGTTCGCGTCCTCCCCGTGCCATGAGCCAACCTGTGCATTCCAATGCTCTCAATGTTCACCTGCAGCCTCAACCGGAGTGGCTGATCGACGACCAAGGGCGTGTCTTTGACAGCCGTTCAGCTACCCTCCGCAACAACCTCAATGCGTGGCATGCGGGTGATGCACTGGCTGACTACACGGTCCGCAATATGGGTTTTGTGGCTCTGGGTTGGCTCGGCACACCGGCACGCGCAGCCCTGCATCTTCGTCTGCGGCCATCGCATGTGGCGCGAGCCACTATGGCTGGCCTGCTCACTTGGCTAGACAACCATCCGGCGCGCCGGGTCATGTTAACCTGGTCCAACGGCCGCACCTGGCAATCCGAAGTTTTGGGCGATGGTGCAACAGCCCGCGCAAAACTTGCACGCCTCGCCAGCATTGACTTGCTGCCCAACGATCCATGCGCCCAGCCGACATCGGTTTGAGTTTTATCGCCGAAGCTCATCCGTCTCAGGCTCGCAACGCCGTGGCGTCCTGGGTGGCCAATGTGACTGCCATCGCCTGTTGGAAAGCCTCCGCATCCTCGAGCAACATGGCCCGATCCATCCAGGTCAACCCGCAGCTGAAATTGCCCATCGTCGTATTCTCATATGAGATCGTCCACTCGACGTGCTGATACCCAGCCTTGTCAGCTAGCCCCTTCTTCAAAGGGCCCTCAACTCAACCATAAACGCCGAGGCGTAGTCGACGTTCCAACGCGTCAACGCGAGCCCACGCATGGTGCGCGAGACGTACCCCACCAAATCCAACCCGCGCACCTCGGGGTGGACCCATACCCCGCCTTCAAACAGCACTTGGCCCGTCATCAGCTTCATCGATGGCGCCGTTGCTATGCAGCGCTCGCCCGCCCGTTTCATGCTCTCGGGCTTGGCATAGTTAATGCGCAGTTGTTCGGCATACTCTTGATACGTCGTCCCGGACAGGTCGAGTTTGAGCCCGACGATGGTCACCAGCGCTTTCCCGGCCGCGTTTCGGCCAATCAGAACGATGGCATTGTCGTCGCTGAAGTCGTGAAACGCTGGATCAAAGATCGGCATCAGCGGCTTCCAACTGTCCCGGTTGGCCGCATTGATGGCGAGCAATTCATCGAATGTGCCAAAAGAAAGCGTAATGCCAAGTTTGCGGCACGACGCATCCGCGTTCAGAAATAAGCGGCCGAGCAAAGCCGCCGGGCCATGTTTCACAACAAGACTATTGAGAAAACTCTGCGGCGTTGGCGGTAAGCCCGCGGCACTGTTCACACGCACGGTGCCCCCCGCAACGGCGCCTGTGGCCTCAGTCGGCACGATTGCAAGCTTAGACACCGGTTAATGCCCCCTGAATGACTGGCCCGAATCATAACGAACTCTCCGCGCCAGAATCAAATGCTGATGCAATCTTGTCCCTTGCAGAGCCAGACAACCGCGACCGCCTCACCGGTTGGATCGAAATTAATCGAAACTTTACCCTGAACCAACGGTCAGCCCGCCGGCTCGATGTGCGGATCCAAGTCCGGCACTGCCCTTGCTTCTCTCCCGTCACACAATCGGCACGGCATCAGGGAGATCATCGTGACCCAAACATTTCAAAGCAAACTGGGCGCATTCAGCCGCAACCAGGATGGCGCCGTCGGCATGATCTTCGGCTTGGCGATCGTCCCGTTGATGCTGTTTGGGGCCATGTCGGTCGACTACGGTCGCAAAATTCACATGGACAAGAAGTTCGCTGACGCTATGGACGCAGCCACGCTGGCCGCGGCCAAGCTGATCAAGGAAGGCAATGCTACCGACACCGAAATCAAGCAGAGTGCACTGGCGTTCTTCAAGGCCAACATTCCCGGCAGCTACGCTGTGTTCAACGAAGGCGACTTCAACGTGAACATCGACCGCGTCGGCAGCAAGGTCGAAATCAACCTGCCGGCCTACGTCGAAACCACGTTCGGCCTCGTCGCTGGCGTCGACAAAATGTGGATTTCGCAGAAGGCCACAGCCGTGTTCGCTCTCCGCGATATCGAAGTTGGCCTCGCGCTGGATGTGACGGGCTCGATGGGTTGCGCACCTGGGCCAAATTGCAGATCTGGAACACCGAAGATCGTGACACTGAAATCCGCATTCAAAAAATTTGCCGAATTGATGTTACCAGATAATCCACTTCCCGGTCAGCAAATTCGTCTTGGACTGGCTCCTTACTCGGCCTCAATCAACCTGGGCAAGTTCGCGAAGGACGTATCAAACAATCGCTCAAAAGATGACTGCGTCACAGAAAGAACGTCGATGTCATCACGCTATACCGACGCGTCGGTGGCAAACGGTGGTTATTTTACTGTTGCAGCCGATGGTGAGTATGACATCGATCCGACGGAGAACTTCGCCGGCGACCCAAACCCAACCAAGTATAAGGCCTATGCGTGTCCAGATGCGGTGCTCAAGCCGCTATCCAATGATCGCAAAGGATTGATTGACTCCGTCAACGCCTACAAAGAAGGTGGTTGGACCGCCGGGCATTTTGGAGTTCAGTGGGCTTGGAATCTTGTGTCCCCAGAATGGGGCTCCACTTGGGGCGGAACGAGCCGGCCAGACGGTTATGACAAGATCGCCAGCAAGAAACTGGTGAAGGCTGTCATCCTAATGACCGACGGCGTCTTTAATACCGCTTACCATAATACGGACTCAGCCGTTCAAGCGATCCAAATGTGTGATGCTATGAAAGCAAAGGGCGTACAGGTTTTTGCCATTGCCTTCGATGCTCCGCCAGCAGCAAAGAGAACGCTCGAGACTTGTGCGACACCAGGCGACGATTTCTACGCGGACGCAACTAACGAAGCTGATCTTGATTTGGCCTTTGCGAAGTTCGCGGGCAAAATCAACGCCCTTCGCCTAGCTCAGTAAGACACCGCAGTATCCCCGCGGCGGTTCCCTGATCGCCGTGGGCACCAAGAGAGACACGCATCCCCCTGGTGCGTGTCTCTTTTTCTATTGGCGCAGCCCACTAACCTGCAGTGGCGAGGCACTGCTGCTCGGAGCCGGCCGCTTGACACCCACCACTCAATGCCGCGAGCGCGCAAGTCGGGCTGACAGTGCTGGGCTCAATCCTGTGCTTTCGACGGCAGGCGTCAGGGCGAAAGTACCGATCCGGGATTTGATGACGCCGAGACCTGCGAGTTGCTCAGCCATCCGCACCGCCGCAATCAAGCTGTCAATCAACGGCACGGGCACTTGATCGGCGATCTGGCCGGCTAATCCGGCTAAACCCGCTCCACCCAAGATCACAGTGTCCGCCCCATGTTCAGTCACGGCTGCGGTGCAGGCGGCGACCAGTAGCGCCAGGGACCCCTTAGGATCTCGGGCGATGTCGGCACCTGTAGGTGCTACGGTTTGGATCGTTGCCAACCGCTCGGTTAGTCCGAGCGCTGCCACGAACTCCGTCAACATCGGTCCCCAACGCTCGCCCCCCGTGACAATGGCAAACCGCCCGCCGAGTGCTGCCGCAGTGAGACACGAGGCCTCGGCCATGCCGACCACCGGCTGGCACGCAATTTCCTTCAAGGCCAGCAATGCCGGGTCGCCGAAGCAGGCCAAAACCACCGCATCGCAACCTGCCGTGCCGTCCGCATCATGTTCCGCATAAGCGTCAAGGGCTGCGTGCCCGGCAATGGCATAAGCTGCCCGGCTGGCCACATAGCGGGCCCCAAATCGCCCGCTGACGGCTGTCAACACCGTATCCGCCCGCACGGTTTTGCGCGCTTCACGCAGCATCAGCGTGGTCATCGCCTCAGTCGTATTCGGGTTGATCAGTAACAGGTGGGTCATCTCGGGTGGTCCCATCTTGGATCAGGTGCGATCGGTAACATTTACCGGCTTTTGTGCAGCCCCGCGCGGCACTTTGCGCAGACGATGCGGCATCATGCCGTGACGGCACCGCCACGTGACGGTGTACACTTTGCTGGAGGATCAACCAACCCTCGGGCGCCCCTTCCTTGAGCCGCCCCGGAAAGCGCGAAGCCATGGCCGTCGTCGTCCAGATCGATGAAGCACGTGACCCGGTAGACAGCCTGAAACCCATTCTGGCGCTGGTGCGCGACGACATGGGCGGTGTCAACCGCATCATTCTTGACAAGGCCGTGTCCGACGTCGAGTTGATTCCAAAACTAGCCCATCATTTGATTGACTCCGGCGGCAAGCGGCTGCGCCCGATGCTGACTATCGCTGCCGCCAAACTCTGTGGCTACAAAGGTGACGGCCATATTCGTCTCGCGGCCACCGTGGAATTCATGCACACCGCGACTCTTCTGCATGACGATGTGGTTGATGAAAGCAATTTGCGCCGCGGGAAATACTCAGCCCGCAAACTATGGGGCAATCAGGCAAGTGTCTTGGTTGGCGACTTCTTGCTCGGTCAAGCTTTCCGCATGATGGTCGATGTTGGCTCATTACCGGCGTTGAAAATTTTATCGAATGCCGCCGCCGTAATTGCTGAAGGTGAAGTCATGCAGTTGGCGGCTGCCAAGCACACTTCGACCACGGAAGATGCGTATCTTTCGATCATCAATGCCAAGACTGCGGCGTTGTTCTCGGCCGCCGCCGAAGTTGGAGCCGCGATTGCCAATCGGACAACTGACGAGCAGGCGGCGCTTCGCTCCTACGGCAAAAATCTTGGTATCGCGTTTCAGCTGGTTGATGACGCACTGGACTATGCTGGCGACAGCGTACGCCTTGGGAAATCTGTTGGGGACGACTTCCGCGAAGGCAAGATTACCTTGCCGGTCATCCTTTCGTTCCGCCGTGGCAATGAAATCGAGCGGGCCTTCTGGACGCGGACGTTGACCGATGGTGAGATCAACGACGGCGACTTGGAACACGCACTTTCACTGATGAAAAAGCACAAGGCCATCGAAGCGACGTTTGAACGTGCTCGCCATTATGGCTCGATTGCCCGTGATGCGCTTGCGATTTTCCCAGACTGTCCCGAGCGCACAGCGCTGGCGGACGTCGTCCAATTCTGCGTCAGCCGCGCACACTGACGACACCTCCAGGCTTATGCCTTGGGACGCCAGACGTCGCGTAAACCCTTGTATGCAGCAAGGCCACCGGGATAGCTCACCAGTTCCAGCTGCTGCCCCCAAGGCGCCTTAAAATACAGCCATGCAAGGCCAGCGCTCGCACCCTCGGTCATAAACACCGGGCCGCTTTGGATGGTCACATTGTGGGTTTTCAAGGCCGCAAGGGCCGCGTCCATGTCCTCGACATAAAAGGCCAAATGCCAACCACCGACGTCTGAGTTTTTCGGCAGGCGGGTGTCTTGATCGGGCGCGGTGAACTCAAACAATTCAAGCACCGGACCGTTTGCGACGCGAAGCACGCGGAGCTTGTTGATGCGGGCGCGGGGATGCACGGCCAAATGTGCGGCCATCCAGTCATCCGGGCTCTCAAACGGGCCGACATCGTAAAGCGTCTCGGCACCGAGCAGATCCATGAAGAAGCGCGTGGCCTGTTCGAGATCAGGGACGGTCAAGCCGATGTGCTCGATGCCAGCAAAGCCGGGGATGCGTTGCGGCGTGGGCATGGCGGTGCTCCATAAAAAGGACGTTGAACGTAACGTGATTTGGTGGCGTTTTGCTAGGTG
>JAYSUN010000282.1:0-1732 GCA_043719045.1 Hyphomicrobiaceae bacterium
CGGCAAGCTCCTGACCGAACGCATCGTCGCCCTGGCCGGCGGGGCGGACAAGATCGAGGCCTATGGCAAGGCGGCGATGGCCGGGCTCGACTGCGAACAGGAACACGCTTCGGCCCTCATCCACACCCCGCATTTCGGCAATTTCCACCGCGCGGCGGTCGGCGCCAAAAGCTATGTCGGTTTCACCATCACGCGCGGCCCCGCCAATGCCCAGATCAACATTCCTTTGATGGACATTCACGGCACCGGCAGGCGCTCGCACTCTTTGACCGTCCAATTCTCGATCAGCGATGCCCCGGCCTCGGACGAACTGCTCGTCGCTCTGGGCGGCGCCACCGGCGGCAGGCCGCATCACCGCATCGGCGGTCGCTATCAGGACCTGGCGGACATCGGCGCTGACGTCGCCAATCCGGCCAATCTGCCGCGCTGACCTGTCCGCCAAACGACGGCAACCGGAGCAAGGAGCGTGGTGGGCCCGCCAGAATTCACACGGCTTAGCGAATACAACGGCTTGGATGCCTGCGCCTGCTCTATGAAATGCTATGAATTCATTGAGCAACTTTGAACGTCTCCCACACCCGTCACTCGGTTTCGGGTCAGAACGTCTCACCATCCCTATCAGGTATGCGACCGCTCTTGGAACGTTCGGAAGCCGCTTGGCGCGGGTGTCTTGGTCAAAGAGTATCGACCGTCGTTTGATTGTCATATTACGTGTCGATAAGTCCCGACACATGGAATCTCAGTCAGCCATTGATGCTCTGTCTGCCCTGGCCCAACCGACTAGGCTGGAGGTTTTTCGTCTGCTCGTCCGGCAGGAACCTCAAGGTTTGCCAGCAGGCGAAATCGCCCGGCGCCTCGACGTGCCGCACAATACGATGTCCACCCACTTAGGCATCCTGACGCGCGCCAGACTGGTCACGGTCGAGCGCCACAGCCGCAGCATGATCTATCGGGTGGAGTTGCCGGTGGTCCGGCAGTTGGTGTTGTTCCTTCTGCGCGACTGTTGCAACGGGCAGCCCGCGCTTTGCTCGCCCATCATCGAAGATCTCTCAATCTGTTGTTCCACCGAAGGAGCGCCCTGTGGCTGACCGGCTTTTCCACGTCCTGTTTCTGTGCACCGGCAACTCGGCCCGGTCGATCCTCGCCGAAGCGCTGCTGCAGCGTGAAGGCATTGGCAAGTTTGCTGCCCATAGTGCGGGAAGCCAACCCAAGGGTGAGGTCCATCCCTATGCGCGCGAGCTGTTGGAAAAGCTCAATCATCCCGTTAAAAATCTGCGCTCCAAGAGCTGGGACGAGTTCGCGGCAGCGGGCGCGCCGCGGCTCGATTTCGTTTTCACGGTGTGTGACAACGCCGCGAGCGAAGTCTGCCCGATCTGGCCAGGTCAGCCAATGACCGCGCATTGGGGGCTGCCGGATCCAGCGGCTGCCGAAGGCAACGAGGCTGAACGCCGTCTCGCCTTCGCCGACACCTACCGCATGCTCAAGAACCGGATTTCGGCCTTCGTCAATCTGCCATTGGCTTCCCTCGACCGCTTGAGCCTGCAGAAGAAACTCTCCGGCATCGGACGGAATTGAGCGCCGATGAGTGAGGCAACCACCAAACGATCATATGCCGCTGAAGTGATCGGCACCGCCCTGCTGTTAACAACAGTGGTGGGGTCGGGCATCATGGCCGAGAACCTGGCGGCTGGAAACACGGCCATCGCGCTGCTCGGCAATACGATCCCGACCG
>JAYSUN010000283.1:0-4675 GCA_043719045.1 Hyphomicrobiaceae bacterium
CGTGCCCTGCGCACCAAACGCTCCAGTGATTCCAACCAAACGGCGCTGCAGGGCGGAAGCATCCAGGCGCAATCGGTCGATGGCGAGAGGGCGGCCGGCCGCATCTTCGACGACAATCTCACTGCCGTAGAAATCTGGCACCGCCCCCAACACCTGCGGGTCATGCACGAGAAAGGAGTCTGACACCAGCACCGTCGCATCGTCTGCCGCCTTGATGCGGATCACTGATGAAAATCGGGACTGCGGGAAGAGAATCTGTGGATCCGGCAAATATTCAACATAGCTGCCGGCATGTGCCGCTATATTCATGTTCTGCCGTGCCTGGCCTGCAGGCATGCTGTGGACGATCGTCGAGGCTTGCGTTGTTAGATGGCACTGTGCTCCCACTTGGGCGGTCAGTTCCAGCTCATGATGATCATCTTCATAGAGCCCGCCCGAACAGGATTGGGTATATAGAGTTGCAAGGTTTGGATGCGCCTGATCGTGATACTGCACCTTACAGACATGGAAGGGGTAGGAAGCATATTGTCGGCCAAGAAAGGTTCGGCCTTCTCCATCACAGGAAAACTCAAGTGTGATCCGGCCATGAACGAGATGTCGCCGGGCGCCATCATGCCGAACCGCCGCGGTGCCTGTGAATGTCACGTCGTCAACCTGTGAACAGCACGTCGTGAACAAGCCGGTCGACCAGCTGCTCGATGCCCGCACCCGTCTTGCAATTGGTGAGCATGACTGGGCGGCCGCTCCGCACGCTTTCGGCTTCCTTTACCATCAAGCCAACGTCGGCGCCAACATAGGGCGCTAGGTCCGTCTTGTTAATAACGAGGATGTCGGAACGAACGATACCTGGCCCCCTCTTGCGCGGGATGTCATCGCCGCCCGCGGTATCGATGACGAACATCCAATAGTCGACGAGCTCATGCGAGAAGGTGGAGGCAAGATTGTCGCCGCCCGACTCGATGAGGATCACCTCCAGCTCGGGAAAGGTCTCGATGAGCTTCTCGACCGCCTGGATGTTCATGGTGGGGTCTTCGCGGATCGCCGTATGGGGGCAGGCGCCGGTCTCGACGGCAAGCACCCGGTTGGGATCGATGAGGCCAGACCGCTTGATGCGTTCGGCATCCTCCCGGGTGACGATATCGTTGGCAACCACGGCTACCTCGATATTGCGGGCCATCAGCGCCGGAATCAGGCGCTCGACCAGAGCCGTCTTGCCCGATCCGACAGGCCCGCCGATGCCGATGCGGGCAGCGCCGGGCAGCTTGTTCTTCACCGTCATCGCAGCATGTACCTCTGGGCAAGCGGCAGCTTCTGGGCCGGTTCGCATGTGGCCAGCACGCCGTCGACGAAAACATCGAAGGTCTGCGGATTGACCGTGATCTTCGGGCAGGCATCGTTGTGCAGCATGTGCTGCTTGTTCAATTTCCGGGTTCCTTTCGCCGGCAGCAGCATTTTCGAAAGCTCGAGCCTGCCGGCAATCCCGGCGCCGATCGCCATCGGGTTGACGAAGCAGGCACTCAGCGCCTGCTTGGCGCGGCCGAAGGCGCCCCATTGCGGCCGCATCAGCAACGGTTCGCAGGTCATCAGGCTCGCCGCGCTGTCGCCCATGGCGCCCCAGGCGATGAAACCGCCCTTGACGACGATTTCCGGCTTGATGCCGAAGAAGCCCGGCCGCCACAGCACCACGTCGGCCATCTTGCCGGGCTCCAGAGAGCCGATGAAAGCATCGATGCCGAAGGTACGGGCCGCATTGATGGTGTATTTGGCGATGTAGCGCTTGATCCGCTCATTATCGCCACGCTTGGTCTTCTCCTCGGGGAAGCGGCCGCGCTGATCCTTCATCTTGGACGCAAGCTGCCAGGTTCGACAAATCACCTCTCCAATGCGCCCCATGCCTTGGCTATCGGATCCAAGCATGGAAATCGCGCCTAAATCATGGAGAACGTCCTCGGCAGCGATGGTCTGGGGGCGAATGCGGCTCTCGGCGAAGGCCACATCCTCCGGGATCGCCGGATTGAGGTGGTGGCACACCATCGTCATGTCGAGGTGCTCGTCGAAGGTGTTGATGGTATAGGGATTGGTGGGATTGGTGGACGAAGGCAGGCAGTTCATCTCGCCGGCGACGCGGATGATGTCTGGTGCGTGGCCGCCGCCAGCCCCCTCAGTGTGATACATGTGGATGGTGCGGCCGCGAATTGCCGCCAATGTATCCTCGAGGAACCCGCTTTCATTTAGGGTATCAGTGTGGAGCTGGACTTGGAAGTCCAGCTCGTCAGCGACCGAAAGACAGGTGTCGATAACAGCGGGCATGGCGCCCCAATCCTCATGGATCTTGAGGCCTATGCAGCCGCCAGCAATTTGATCATAGATCGAGCGGGCGCGCGATGTGCTGCCACGCCCCAGAAATCCGAAATTGATGGGCCAGTGCTCCGCCGATTGTAGCATTTTGCCGACATTGAACGCGCCGCCGCAGTCAATGCCAACAGTAATGGGACCAAGCGAACCGCCGATCATGGTCGTGAGGCCGGCGCTGATGGCATGTTCACAAAGCTGCGCCGAGTCGAAATGCACGTGAACGTCAATGCCGCCCGGTGTAGCGATCATGCCTTCGGCATCGCGCACGGTCGTTGCCGCGCCGACGATCAGATTGGCATGAACCCCATCCATGGTAGCGGGATTGCCGGCTTTTCCGATGCCTACGATCTTGCCGTCCCTGATGCCAATATCGCCCTTGACGATACCGAGGACGGGATCGATCACCAGAGCGTTGCACAGAAGCATGTCGAGTGCGCCCATGGCGCTGTCATAGCCGGGCGTCATGCCAAGACCGTCGCGCAGGGTTTTGCCACCCCCGTGAAGGCATTCTTCGCCGGGCACGGCGTAATCATGTTCCACTTCGGCCAGCAGCGAGGTATCGCCAAGGCGTATGGCATCTCCGGTGGTGGGCCCATACATGTGGGCGTAATCTCTCCGGCTCATCCTGGCCATGTTTTAAGCTCCCTTAAATCCACGTTGTCTGGCCCGCAGCAGCGCCGCTTGCTTGTTGGCCTCGCTGCGCCATGTTCCATCCGTCAGATTGTTGAGACCGAGCAGTTCACCGGTCCCACCAAATTCGGTCAACACCACTTCCTTCGATTCTCCTGGTTCAAAGCGCACGGCCGTTCCGGCTGGAACGTCGAGGTGCATGCCAAAGGATTGCGCCCTGTCAAAGTCTAGCGCCTTGTTAGTTTCAAAAAAGTGATAATGGCTGCCAATCTGGATGGGACGATCGCCCGTGTTGACAACTTTGAGCGTGACCTTCCGGCGCCCGGCATTGAGTTCGATGTCACCATCATCGGTGAATATTTCGCCGGGAATTACCTCTTCCTTGTTGCGTTTCTTCTTGCCGGGCCGAATGGGATCATGGACGGTCACCAGTTTGGTGCCATCAGGAAATGTGCCCTCAACCTGAATGATTGGCATCAGCTCGGCAACGCCCGGCATCACGTCGTCGGAGTTCAACAGCGTTGATCCCCAGGAAATGAGGTCTGCCACCGATCGACCTTCACGTGCGCCCTCAAGTATCTCGTCGACGATATACGCAACAGCCTCAGGATGGTTCACCAACAGTCCTTTCGCCTTGTGTTTGCGAGCAATCTCTGCCGCAACATAGATCGTCAGCCGTTCCATCTCGGTTGGAGTCAAAAGCATTCTTCATCTCCCACTTCTGTGAGCATTCAATTTGAAAACAACCGAAAATCTTCGAAAGCGTGACGCATGACTGCGATTTCGGCTTCCACTCCGTAGGAGCCGATCTCGTCCAAGGGAGCAATCGGCTCTTCCGCCATCCGCGATACCTCCGCACCTGCAGCGGTTAAGATGCGCTGCGCATCAATATGGGTGAGGCAGCCCAGTCGTAGGCCAGCGCCAAGCAGGCCAACGCAAAACGTGTGAGCGGAGAGTGCCAGTGCTTCGGTCTCCTTGAGACCACTGCTTGCCCACAGAAATCCTTGCATGACTGCTACGTGTCCGTATGCCACCTGGGACTTGATCCGCGCCCGGTAAGCAGCTGCATCCGCAAGATCCAGGCGGGCGAAGACTAACACCATCGCTTCGCCCATGCGTCGTGATGCCGACCGCATCTCTGCCGACGAAGTCAGCGTTTCAATCGTATCGTCGATACCGGCCACGGCATCGAGGGACGGCGCGGCACGATATGCCGCGGACACGGCGGACCGGTCAAATGACGCCCAACGGGCGTGAAGTTGACCGATCACGAATGCCCGGACAGCGCCGGCGTCTGCAAATGCTCCACGCCCTGCCAAGGCTTCCAGGCCCCATGAAAAGGACACGGCGCCAGAAGGAAAGAAACTATCGCCAAACTGCAAAACTCCCATGAGTGAGCGGAACTCAGTCATGGCCGGTGATCCAGATCCGTCCCTGCATGGTCAAATGCACTAGGCGGGACGTATAGTGTTCGACCGGGCCCTCGAGGGCAATCAGTAAGGCTCCAGGCTCAAACCGTACCCGCCAATGAAGATTACCTACGAAATATCCGGTCTCCAAGGCTGCGTCGAGGTCGCGTGGGCTTACGCGAAGCCAGCGCTCCTCGGTCATCCTTACGATGATGGCACGGTCACCTTCAAGAACGAGCACTGCGCCATCAGTCAGCCGTTCAGTGCGGTCGAGTGCGATG
>JAYSUN010000284.1:0-13837 GCA_043719045.1 Hyphomicrobiaceae bacterium
CATTTGAATATCCCGATCGCGTCGACGATCGGGACGATATCAGCTCGCTCACCTCTTCATTTGGCGCATTTCGGGTGTCGAGCAGGATACGTGAACCCATCGAGCACTTGCAGGTCGCGCCCGCGGCTTTCGTCTGTTGCGCCGCAGCCGGTGCGGCAAAGCCAAATGCGAGTGCCGATAAAATGACAAGCGCTTTCATAGTTCTCTCCATTCAATCAAAAATCGGCCGCTAACGATTGTCAGCGGCCGATTGCAGAGTTGCATGGCGTGGGGTACGTCAAGTTTCAAACGGTTCGAGCGGTCCAAGCCGCCAGCTCCCGCAACCCACATCAGCCCAGATGGCTGATGAACTTCGCCGACATGTACGCCTGCAGCCCCTCAATCCCGCCTTCGTGGCCGAAGCCTGAGTCCTTGATGCCACCGAATGGCGTCTCGGGCAGCGCGATGCCGAAGTGGTTGATCGAGACCATGCCGGATTCAAGCGCGTCCGCGACCTTGGCGGCGGTGCGGCCATCCTTGGTGAAGGCATAGGACGCCAAGCCGAACGGCAGGCTGTTGGCCTCAGTCAACATGGTGTCCGTGTCCTTGAAGCGCATCATGATGGCAACCGGGCCGAACGGCTCCTCGCTCATGATGCGAGCGTTCTTCGGCACATCAGTCAACACGGTCGGTTCGAAGAAGTTACCCTGATTGCCGATGCGCTTACCGCCGGTCTGGGCCTTGCCACCTTTTTCGAGCGCGTCGTTGACCAGAGTTTCCATGGCATTGACGCGGCGCGGATTGGCCAGCGGTCCCATCTTGCTCTTGGGGTCGAGACCGTCACCAACCGTGGTTGCTTTCATCAGGTCGGTGAACTTGCCAACAAACTTGTCGTAAGCCTTCTCGTGGACATAGAAACGCGTCGGCGAGACGCAGACCTGACCGGCATTGCGGGTCTTCATGCCATGCATCAGGGCTGCCACCTGATCCGTCTCGACGTCGTCGAAAATCAACACGGGCGCGTGGCCGCCGAGTTCCATGGTCGCGCGCTTCATGTGCAGTGCCGCCAACGCATTGAGTTTCTTGCCGACCGGCACCGAGCCCGTAAACGAAATTTTCCGGATGATCGGATTGGGAATGAGATATTCAGAAATTTCCGCTGGCACGCCATAAACTAGGTTGATCACGCCGGGGGGCACGCCTGCATCATGGAAGCATTGCACGAACCCGATGGGTGAGGCCGGTGTTTCCTCGGGGCATTTGATGATGATCGAACACCCGGCGGCCAATGCGCCACCGATTTTGCGGGCCGCTTGCGACACCGGGAAGTTCCACGGTGAAAAGCCTGCGACGACGCCAACCGGCTCCATGATCACCATGTTGCGCACGCCGTCTGCGCGCGCTGGAATGATGCGGCCATAGGCGCGGCGGCCCTCTTCGGCGAACCATTCGATGATGTCAGCTGAGCCCATCAGCTCGACCTTGGCTTCAGCGACAACCTTGCCTTGCTCGAGTGACAGGTGGATCGCGATCTGGTCGACGCGCGCGCGCAGCAGGTCTGCCGCTTTTTTCAGGATTTTGCCGCGCTCGAAGGAAGACACTTTGCGCCAGACTTTGAAGCCCTTGTCGGCCGCGGCCAGCGCCTTGTCGAGATCAGCCTTGGAGGCCAGGCCAAGTTTCGCAATCGCAACATTGGTCGCTGGGTTCATCACGTCAAATGTCGCCGATGACGAGGCGGCGACCCAGTTGCCGTCGATGTAGTGTTGGAGCTTTGGCAGATACTGCGGTGTCATGGGGGCATCCTCAGGGTTGGCGATCGGTCAAGTCGCGTTAAAGGACACCAGCGCCCGCAGCGCAAGGGGGCGAGGTCGTCACAGCGTGCGGGGCAGAGCCGCGCGCATCACTCCTGGCAAACACACGCCTTGGTCTGTGCGGCCTGGACATCCGCCAGGGACCCAAACAGTGACGCCTCTAATTCCATATATCGGCTCACGTACCGCTCTGCATAAATCCGGCCCTCGATCAGTCGCAGCGCCATGAACGACGCCTCGCGCACGTCAAGCGGCACAGCATTGGCGTTATTGGCGGGATCAACCAGCGCCGCGCGCGCTTTGATCAGAGATGCCAACGGTGTCGGCTGAGCTACAATTTCGGCAACGATCGTGGCCGGCAGAACCGGACGCAACGCCTCGCCGATCAACGCTGGCACACTCACCACGGCAAAGTCAGCCAACTCAGCTGCGTCCGCAGGCTTTGCTGGCACGACCCTGGGCACCGGCATCACGATCGGCGCCAACGCAACCACGGCCGCCCCATCCACCTTGGGCAACAGTGCGGCCGCGGCAGCCTTCCCGGCCATCTCGGCCAACACTCGGGCTGCATCCACGGCCGCCTTACTCGCCTCGGCCACAGCTCTATTGTGGACTGACATTTCAGCCACCGCGACTGCCCGAACCCGCGCCGACGCCAGGTCCTTCAGCTGCTTGGCAGCCATCGCCACTTCGTCCTTGCGTCGCTTCACCGGCGCCAGTTGGCTACCGTAAAACTCCAACAATTCCGATGCACCCGAGCACAATGCGGGATGTGGCGGTTGGCTCGCATAGAGCCGGATGTCTTGTGCCACACGTTGGACCAAAAAGTTGTATTTGCCATTGTTGCCAACATCCGGTAGCGCCCCTTTGGCCTCGACAAAATCATGTGTCAGCCGCAGCAGTCGCAGCTCTTCCGGCGTGTTTTGAAGCTTGACCGCCACCTCGACTGGCGACGGCGGCGGCGGCTTCATCTCGAAGCGGAAACAACGCGCCTTGCCGTTCACATCGCGCTGGTCGACGCAGACGCGTTCCGGTTTTGGCGGTGGCGGGGCTTTGCCCTTGATGAACAGCTGATGCGCGAACTGCCACCGGCCCGGTAACTCCGAATCCGCAGTGCGCAACGCCCGATGCAGATTGCCCAGCGTCACCCCGCGCCCGGTCCGGATCGGCTCCAGAGCTTGATGAAATGCGGCGCTGCATTGCACGACTGATGGCTGTGCGAACGCCGTCACTGGCAGCAACGTCACCCACAGCCCAATCCCTGCCAGCGCGACGTGCCTGACCCGCCCCATTGCCATGTCCCCAACTCGTCCGAAGGCTCAACCCGCGTGACGCTTCGCATGACCTCCGGATCGCCGCAAGTCCGCAGCCAGGCTACATTCCCAAGATTGCGCCAGAAGACTACACATCCAGCCATGAGCCATGATTCGAATTTGGCGCTGCAGACATATCTCGACATGCTCGCGGCCGAGCGTGGCGCGAGCCAGAACACGCTGGATGCGTATCGGCGCGACCTCACCGATTTGCTCAGCTACCTCGCCGCTGCCAGCCTCACGCTCGGAGATGTCCGGCCCTCGCATTTGACGCGCTTCATGACCAGCCTCAGCGAAGCCGGTCTCGCCCCGGCAACCCGGTCACGCAAATTGTCAGCCGTGCGCCAGTTCTTCAAATTCCTGTCGACAGAAGAAACCGTCGATGCTGATCCAGCCGTCGGCCTGCAGGGACCAAAGGCGCACCGGGATATTCCGCACACCCTATCGGTCGCCGAGGTCGACCGCTTGATCGAAACCGCCAGACGCCAGATCGGTGGCACATCCGGTCGCGAACATCTGCGTGCGCTCCGCCTCTACGCCCTGATCGAAGTCCTCTATGCCACCGGCATGCGCGTCACCGAACTGGTCACCCTTCCGCGTTCGGTATTGACCGGCGACGGCCGAGTCTTGACCATCAAGGGCAAAGGCGGCCGCGAACGCATGGTGCCGTTGAACGGAGCTGCGCGCGCTGCACTGGACCAATTCCTGAAACTTGGTGACCACGGCAGCGAAGGCCTGTCGCAACAGATCCGCACCCGCTGGCTGTTCCCATCCCGTGGCGCTGAAGGACATCTCACACGCCAACGCCTGGGCCAAGAGCTGAAGGCCTTGGCGGAGGTTGCAGATCTCGATCCGGAGCGCGTCAGCCCGCACGTCTTGCGTCACGCCTTTGCCAGTCATTTGCTCGATCGAGGCGCCGACCTGCGCGCAGTCCAACAATTGCTCGGCCACGCCGACATCTCGACCACACAGATCTACACCCACGTGCTCGAAGAGCGACTCAAAAAACTGGTGTTCGAGAAGCATCCGCTAGCTGCCCAATCGACGATGGCCGCCCAACCGACGATGGCGACCGACCCCGCGAAGCTCGCAGAACCATTCAAATCGGCACGCGACTAAGCAAACCCTGACCGGCGTGCTCGGCAACAACGGCCCGGCGCCCGACTCAATACATGCCGACCGCGAGCTTGGCTTCTTCGCTCATGCGCTCTTTGTCCCACGGCGGATCGAACACCAGATTAACCGCGCAGCCTTGGACACCGGGGACCGATTGGACGGCGTTTTCGACCCAGCCGGGCATTTCACCGGCGACGGGACACCCGGGCGCGGTCAGCGTCATGTCGACAGTCACCATCCGATCATCGGCGATGTCGATTTTATAGATCAAGCCGAGTTCGTAGATGTCCGATGGGATCTCGGGATCCTGGACGGTTTTCAAGGCTGCAACAATGTCAGCCGTCAACTGCTCCAGCTCTTCAGCCGACAAGGCTGATCCCGGCACAGGTGTCCCGCCGTCCGCCAGCGATGGCGGTTTGATCCCGCCTGATGCAGACGGCGGCGGCTTAAGGTCAGCCGCATCGGCGATATAGTCGTTGGCGTTGGTCATACCCAACTCCTTTCAAGTCCAATTTGTGGCAAGTCCAACGTGTGGCAAGTCCAACTTGGATCGGGCTCAACTTGCGTCCGGGCCAACTTGCGTCAAGCCCGACTTTGATCAGGCAAAAAACTCATGCGCTTTGGCGAGCGCCTCGACAAGCGCATCTACCTCAGCGCGGGTGTTGTAAAGGCCGAACGACGCGCGGCACGTCGCGGTCACCCCGAGACGCTCCATCAGCGGTTGGGCACAGTGATGGCCCGCGCGGACCGCAATACCCGAGCGGTCAATAATCGTCGAGATATCGTGCGGATGCAGGCCATCCATCGAAAACGCGAAGATAGCGCCTTTGCCCGGCGCGCGACCATACAGCTTGACGTAGTTCAAGGCGGACAGCTTTTCCATTGCGTAACTCGCGAGGTCCGCCTCGTGGGCCGCAATCTTTTCCCGGCCGATCTGCATCATATAGTTCAGTGCCGTACCGAGGCCGATGACCTGCACGATCGGCGGCGTGCCGGCTTCGAACTTATGGTGGCCCGTTGCATACGTGATCGCGTCGACATGAACGCTCTCGATCATCTCGCCACCACCCATGTACGGCGGCATTGCGTCCAGATGTTTTTTCTTGGCATAGAGCACGCCGACGCCCGTTGGGCCGTACACCTTATGCCCCGTAAAAACAAAAAAATCGGCATCGAGATTGCGCACATCAACCGGCATATGGACCGCCGACTGACTGCCATCAACCAGCACAGGGATGCCGCGCTTGTGGGCGATTTCGATGACCTCCTTGATCGGCACAACGGTGCCGAGCACGTTCGACATGTGCGTCAGCGCAACCATCTTGGTGCGCGGCGTCAGCAGGCGTTCAAACTCCTCGATCAGGAATTCGCCGTTGTCGTTGATCGGCGCCCACTTCAGCACCGCACCATTGCGTTCACGATGAAAATGCCAGGGCACGATGTTCGAATGATGCTCCATGATCGACAACACGATTTCGTCACCGGGCTTGATGTTGGCACCGCCGTAGGAGGTCGCAACCAGATTGATCGCCTCAGTCGAAGATCGGGTGAAAATGATCTCGTCGGTTGAGCCTGCATTCAGAAAGCGGCGTGTGATCTCGCGGACTTCCTCGTATCTGGCGGTAACGGTATTGGACAAATAATGCAGACCACGGTGGACATTCGCGTATTCCATGCGGAACGCGTAATCCATCGCTTCTAGCACGGAGCGCGGTTTTTGCGCCGACGCGCCGTTATCGAGATAGACCAGCGGTTTGCCATAGACCTCCCGGAACAGGATCGGGAAATCCGAGCGGATGGCTTCAACGTCGTAGGCGGATGCTGTCTGCGTGGTCATCGGTGTGGTGCCGTCGTGCATGTCGAAACGTCCCATAGTCTGCCTCCAGCCTGCTCCCTCTGCCCCTTTCGCAAGAGGACAAGGTGGCCGCTCCCTAGTGCGCAGCGCAACAAAAAGCGGGTCCGGCGAGGGGCAGCCGCATGTTCAGTTAAGGTCTCGGTTCACTCTACATCAGAAAAGCGTCTGCCCGCACGGTCAGACGCTCACATCTGCGCGACTAAGGCGAGGCGCTCGAACATGGCGCCCATCCCGTATCCTTGGTTGGTCCCCGATGAACGTCATCGTTTCACCCCGCCGCCTGCTTCAACCAGCCTCGCGCCATTTCAGAGAGGGCTTCACGGATCGGTTCTTGCTCGACCTTTTCGATGGCTTCGATGATGAAGCTTTCGATCAGCATGGCGCGGGCCTCAGGTTTCGGAATGCCGCGGGCGCCCAAATAGAACAACAGGTCGCTATCTAATTCAGCGCACGTGGCGCCGTGACCGCAGACGACATCGTCAGCATAGATTTCCAATTCAGGTTTGCTGTCGAACTCGGCGTCCTCAGACAACATCAGCGCTTTCGCCATCTGCTTGCCATCGGTTTTCTGCGCGTCGGGCCGAACGATGACTTTGCCTTGAAACACCGAGCGCGCGTGATCATCCAAGACGGTCTTGAACAGCTCGCGACTTTCACAGTGGGGCACCGCGTGGTCGATCACCAATGTCGTGTCACAATGCTCGCGTCCGCGTCCGAGCATCACGCCGGAGATATCCAACTTCGCGCCTTCACCAGCGAACACCGGGAAGACCTGATTGCGCACGAACCCAGATGCCGCTGTGTATTGAAACAACCGATACACGCTGCCAGCCTCCAGGGTCGGCGCGCACGATGCAATGTGCGTGCTGGCGTTGGTCGTCACTTTGATATGAGTGACGTGCGCGCCCGCGCCTAGTCCCACCTCAGTTGCCGTATTGACCTGACCCGCTTTGGCGCCGTCGACAGTCACGAAGGCTTCAATGATCGTGGCTTGGCCGTCGGCTAAAACCCCAATGGTCGTGCGTGTCACGGATTGGTGTGGCTGTTCGCCGGCTTCAACGTGGATCAACAAAATCGGCTTCGCTAATTTCACGCCGACGCTGATGACCGCGCCATCGGTGGCCAAGGCGGTGTTGAGGGCCACGACACTTTCGGTTACGGGGCCAGCGGCCTGCAGCATGCGTCGCGCGGCATCATCCGGCATGACTTTCAAAGCGTTCGACAACGGCCGGATATCAACCCCTGCACCCACATCGTGCTTAGACAGCTCCTTGCGATAATGGCCGTTGACCAGCACAAATCGATGGGCGTCGAGGACAGCGAACGGGCCAAGCGCCGCGTTCAGCTCCTTGGTCGAAACGTTGGTGTCGTCGACCAACGATAATGGCAACGCCTCCTTTGCCGCAACGCGCAGATCGGTGTACTTCCACTCCTCCACGCGACGATGCGGATAACCCTGAGTGCGGAATATTGCCATCGCCTCGCGGCGTAACGCTCCCACAGCGCGGCCACCAGGCAGCTTGGTCGCAATGCGATCAAACTCCTCGGCTAGCGCAGTTTCAGCAGGTGTCTTTGCAACGGCGAGGGTCATAGGTCTCTCAAGTTAACTTTTTTACTGCCTTCAAAGGCGGCCCTCTGTCGTCGCAGGAGCAGAGCGACGCGGTGAGTGCTACCGTTTGTCAGGACAGAAATTGAACCAGGACTCGAGTGCCTCAGGATCAACAACCGACACGGCGAACGGCGTCTCATCCATCCTTAATGGCGCGCTTTCCTCTGCCAACAGCAGCAGACAGTAAGCCCTTGCAGTTCCAGGAGCCGAGGTAGCTCAAGCCGCTTTGTCGGTGAACACAGCATAACCCGTTTTTTCAAGCTCCAACGCCAGTTCTTTGCCGCCGGTCTTGACGATCTTGCCGCCGGCGAGAACATGAACCTTGTCCGGCACGATATACGTCAACAAGCGCTGATAGTGGGTGATGACCAGCATCGCGCGATCCGGCGAGCGCAGTTTGTTCGCGCCTTCGGAAACAATACGGATGGCATCGATGTCCAGACCAGAGTCAGTCTCGTCCAGCACGGCAAGCGAGGGCTCCAACAGCGACAATTGCAGGATTTCCATGCGCTTTTTTTCGCCGCCGGAGAACCCGACATTAAGCGGACGCTTCAGCATCTCGTCTTTGACGCCAAGGTCGGCGGCCTTGGCTTTCACCAGCTTCATGAACTCAGGCGTAGTCAATTCCTTTTGACCACGCTTCTTGCGCGTCGCATTCACCGACGTGCGCAGAAATGTCATCGTCGCGACGCCGGGGATTTCCATCGGGTACTGAAAGGCCAGGAACACGCCCTTGGCCGCCCGCTCATCCGGCGACATCGCAATGATGCTCTCACCATTCCACAAGATGTCGCCTGAGGTCACCTCGTAGTCGTCGCGCCCTGCGAGGACGTAGGCGAGCGTCGACTTGCCCGAGCCGTTTGGACCCATGATGGCGTGGACCTCGCCTTTGGGCACGGACAACGTAATGCCTTTGAGGATTTCCTTGTCCTCATCGGCGATTTTCACATGCAGATTTTTGATTTCAAGCATTTCAGTTCGTTTCACTCGCAGTTGGATCGCTGACATCGCGAGCCCATTGTTTCATTCATTGCTACGCTTCATGAGCGTATTGAGTTCACTTCGGTTCAGAGCTCTCTGAGGCCCAACGCCAGTGCCATTCTCCCTCTGTCTTGCGCTTGCCCACGCAAAGTTGGCCATGTCCGCCTCCGGCTACTTCTTCGCCGTGACATCAACGACTTCGATTTCGGCCATCGTGACGACACCCATCCAATCGCAGCTATCCTTCTTCGCTTTGCCGCTCTTGTTGAACTCGACCAGAAACGACGAACCGGCATCAAAGGTTTCAACAACAGTCACGACATCGCCAATGCTGAGCGCCAATCCCGGCTTTGTCGCAGACAGCGCGTTGCGCTCACGCGCCTCACGCTCGGTCATCGAGCGCAACAAGCGCGCTGTCATCACTTTACCGGTTACGGCGGCTGAATCACGCATCAAACTTCCTCCTGGAAGGCTTCTTGGGGGGACAACATCCGGGCGAGCCCCCTCGTCCGGTTTCGGCTTCAGTCCAGTGTTATGCAGGCCCACGCTTCTGTTGGCGCGGTTCAAACGGCGAACTCACGTCTGCGAACCCAGCCGGGATCGGATCCTCTGACAATTCAAGTCGGCGCTCAATCCGGGCAACGCGTCCGGTGAGTGAGGTCAACAAATCTTTGGCACTTTCGAGGCTCAATTGCATGCCTCGCATGCCGTGCCGATCAGCGAGTTGCTGATTGTGGATATAGCCAACGGCCTCGGCTAACTGCCGAATCTCCTCCCGGACGCGGCGGAACTGCTCAAGCTTCAGAGGTTCGATGCTGTCTGCCATCACCCCACGCTCCCCTCGAGGCTGATGCCGATCAGCTTCTGAGTTTCAGCCATGAACTCCATCGGCAGTTGCTGTAGGACATCACGGACGAAACCGTTGACAATCAGGGCGACGGCTTCTTCCGACGTGAGCCCGCGGCTGCGGCAGTAAAACAGTTTGTCATCCGAGATTTTTGAAGTCGTGGCTTCATGCTCGAACTGCGATGACGCGTTCTTGGCTTCGATGTACGGCACCGTATGCGCGCCGCACTTGTCCCCGATCAGCAAGCTGTCGCAGTTGGTGAAATTGCGTGTACCGGTGGCCTTGCGATGCGCCGAGACAAGGCCGCGATAGGTGTTCTGCGAATACCCGGCGGCGATGCCTTTTGAGATGATCCGGCTCGACGTATTTTTGCCCAAGTGAATCATCTTGGTGCCGCTGTCGACTTGCTGGCGGCCGTTGGAAATCGCAATCGAATAGAACTCGCCGCGCGAACCGTCGCCGCGCAGAATGCATGACGGGTACTTCCAGGTGATGGCCGAGCCGGTCTCGACTTGCGTCCAGCTGATTTTGGAATTCTTGCCGCGACAGTCCCCGCGCTTGGTGACGAAATTGTAAATGCCACCCTTGCCGTTCTTGTCGCCGGGATACCAGTTCTGCACGGTCGAGTATTTGATCTCAGCGTCATCCATGGCGATCAGTTCGACGACGGCTGCGTGCAACTGATGTTCATCACGGGTCGGCGCGGTGCAGCCTTCGAGATAGCTGACGTAACTGCCGGCTTCCGCGATGATCAGCGTCCGCTCGAACTGACCCGTCTTCTTTTCGTTCATGCGGAAGTAGGTCGACAACTCCATCGGGCAACGCACGCCCTTCGGGATGTAAACGAACGAGCCGTCCGAGAACACGGCTGAATTCAACGCCGCATAGTAGTTGTCGGATTGCGGCACGACCGTGCCCAGATATTTTTTCACCAACTCGGGATGTTCGCGCATGGCTTCCGAGATCGAGCAGAAAATCACGCCCGCTCTAGCCAGTTCCTTGCGGAAGGTGGTGGCCACAGAGACGCTGTCAAAGACGGCATCGACGGCGACGCGGCCTTTCATCTGCTCATAATAGTCAGCCGTATCATCCGCGGGCATCGCATCTTTCTGGACGCCAGCCAATATCTCCTGCTCACGCAGCGGAATACCGAGCTTGGCATAGGTTTTCAGCAGCTCCGGATCAACCTCGTCGAGCGACTTCGGCCCAGAGGTGCCCTTTGGTGCTGCGTAGTAATGTAGATCCTGGAAGTCGATTTTCGGGTAGGCAACTTTCGCCCAAGTCGGCTCGGTCATGGTTTTCCAGCGCCGGAAAGAGTCAAGACGCCAATCCAGCATCCACTGCGGCTCTTGCTTTTTGTCGGAGATGAAACGCACGGTCGACTCGTCCAGACCCTTCGGCGCGAGATCGCTTTGAATGTTGGTTTCAAAGCCATACTTGTACTGGTCGACGTCAAGCGACTTGACGTGGTCGATGGTCTGTTGAACGGCGGCCATTCTTGTCTCCAATTTCATCGTGCGCGTCAGGCGGCTGTCACCAACTCGCTGACCTAAGCAGCTTTCGCCGCGCGGCACATGATGTTGTCCCAGGCCGCGAGAAACGCGGCGATGTCGTTGTCGTCCGTGGTCGGGCCGATGCTGATGCGGATCGCACTGCGCGCGAGATCGGGACCGATTCCCATGGCGCGCAGGACGTGGCTTGCGCCGACCTTCCCCGAAGAACAGGCTGAGCCGGAACTGACGGCGATGCCTGCGAGATCAAGTTTGATCAGCGTTGATTCGGCCGGCTGGTTTGGCACGGCAATACAGGTGGTGTTGGCAAGTCGCGTTGCTTCCATACCGATCACTACGGCTGCCGACGTGCGCCGGAGCACCTCGCGCTCTAACATGTCGCGGAGGAGCCGTTGACGATCGATCGCCGCCAAGTCACGGAGAGCTTGGGTTGCTGCTGCGCCAAAACCCGCAATGGCGGCCACGTTTTCAGTGCCCGCACGACGGCGGCGCTCCTGACCACCACCGAGGAGCAGCGCCGGCAGCGGCGCTCCATCCTGCAAAACCAATGCGCCAACGCCTTTGGGTCCACCGAATTTGTGCGCGGAAATCGACATGAAGTCGACGCCGAGAGCGCGGACATCAAGCGCCATCCGCCCGGGCGCTTGCACCGCATCGGTATGCGTCATGATCCCGTGATGACGGGCAAACGCCGCGACGTCCGCAACCGGCTGGATGACACCCGTTTCATTGTTTGCCATTTGCAACGTGATCAGCGCACGCCCCAATGGCTCGGTCCCGCACAGCACCTCAGCTGCAATCGCGGCCACAGCGGCCACGCCATCCTGGCCGATCGGAATCTCAACACTGCGTGCGCGCGATGATTTTGCGGCAGCCAACACACTGTCATGTTCGATATCAGCGACAAAAACCGTATCCCAATGTCCAGCCAGCACCGTCGCATTCGCCTCGGTCGCGCCCGACGTGAACACAACATCCGCAGGCGCCGCTCCGACCAAGACAGCCACCGCCTCGCGCGCATCTTCGATGGCCGCCCGAGCCTTGCGGCCCTCAGCATGAACCGACGAGGCGTTGCCGTTCAAGTCCAGTGCTGCGACCATCGCCGCACGTGCGGTGGCGCACAACGGTGCCGTCGCGTTCCAATCCAGGTACGTCCGGACCGGGCCTGTGCGGGGGGCAGTCATCGCGGCAGAACTCCGCCGCTGAAGATGACGTCTGGCGCAACTTGGGCCGCCAACACCTTCGCCGGCCCGCCTTCGATCACCTGCTGGAGTGTGACGCCAGCCAGAAACGAATTGATATGCGCGCCGAGGGCATCCCACAATCCATGTGTGATGCAACGTTCGCTTGGCAAACATGGCGCACCGTCACCGCTGCATCGGGTCATGCGGATGCCTTCTTCGACGGCATTCATGATTTCAGCAACTGTAATCGCCGATGCCGCACGCGCCAGGCGATAACCGCCACTCCGGCCGCGCGCGCTCTCGACCAAACCAGCGCGGCGTAATTTGCCAAACAGCTGCTCAAGATACGCCAGCGATATATGTTGCCGTTCAGCAATCGCCGACAGTGGCACCGCGCCATCGGCGTCTGCAACGAAAGCCTGGCTGACGGCCTGATGCGCGATGTCCGCCATCGCCATCACCGCGTATCGCCCTTTCGTATTCAATTCCACGGCTGACACCTCACGCTCACAACGCCACAAGACACGCCGCCTGCAACCAACGCCCCACCAGCAATCAACGTCACGCTTGCAATCGGGACCACGACACGTCTAAGAACCACATCCATCCTGGCTACAGTGCAGTGCTGGAGAGAAGCGCAACTGTTGAGCCAAACCTTCGAACCGTTCTAATCTGGCCCGTATATGAAAATTCCGAGCGCTGGAGTCAAGTATCAAAGCGGGTGGCACCCTGTATTTTTGACATAGCTCCTTTGGATCATCGTGCTGAACCGATTTGGGAGCCAGGCCAAAACCGCCAAATCGGACTTTAGATCAGCAGGTTATGCCGCAACTGTTACAACGCCGCCCGAGGCCAAGCCCGGCGCGAACCACCCGAGAGAAACATGCCCGAACTGATTATCAATGGCCCGGCTGGGCGCTTGGAAGCCCGTTATCATCATGAGGGCCGCCGGGACGCGCCAATCGCCATGATTCTGCACCCGCACCCGCAGTTCGGCGGCACGATGAACAACCAGATCGTGTATGCGCTTTACTACGCCTTCGTCCAGCGCGGCTTCTCGACCCTGCGCTTCAACTTCCGCGGTGTCGGTCGCAGCCAAGGCTATTTCGACAACGGCCCTGGCGAGTTGTCGGATGCGGCCTCGGCCCTCGATTGGTTGCAGATGCAGAACCCGGATTCCGCCTGCTGTTGGATCACCGGCGTTTCGTTCGGCACCTGGATCGCCATGCAGTTGCTGATGCGCCGGCCGGAGGTTGACAGCTTCATTTGCGTCGCGCCGCCAGCCAACCTCTACGATTTCTCGTTCCTGGCGCCGTGTCCATCGTCAGGTCTGCTGGTGAACGGCGACAAAGACAAGGTCGTCCCAACCGCCTCAGTTGCTGAAATGTCGGTTAAGACCAAGGTTCAAAGGGGCATCAAGCTTGAACATGCCATTATCCCCGGCGCGAACCACTTCTTTCAAGACAAAATAGAAGATCTGGTCAAAGTCTGCGGTGAGTATGTCGATCTGCGCATGGTCGAGATCATGAAAGCCAAACGCGAATCCAAAGACTGATCAGCTCTCTTCTTCCTTTGCCCCAACCGACACCGCTCTTTTGCTTTGCGCCGACCGACACCGCTGCGCGGAGCCG
>JAYSUN010000285.1:0-13705 GCA_043719045.1 Hyphomicrobiaceae bacterium
CTCATTCGAGGACAATTATCCGTATCAAGTCGCTGAGGGCGAAGTTGAGTGGTGGGCCGACGCGGGCGAAGGCTCGGGCATCAATTGGATCGCCTTCGAACTCGGCATCAGCTTTGAAGGCCAGCGCATCAACATCGTGTCTCAGTTGGCGTCGCTGATTTCGCGACTCCCGAAGGACATTGTCACCCTTGCAACAAAACCGGGCGCTGACAAAGAATTCGCACGCGAATTGGGCCGCGTGCGCTTGTTTGCCAATCTGCCGGATGGCCGATTGCTGCCGCTGCCGACCGAGCGACTGGCACCAATCATGCGCGGGCTGCTCGAATTGATTGGTCCGCGCGCGGACCGCATTGTCGATGGGAAAGTCAAATTGCACCGCGCCGAAGCAGGTGCACTTGCAGGCTTTGCCGATCTCAAGGACGTCGCCTGGGCCGCGAGTGCGGAGCGCTTGGTTGACCTCGGCAAAACCTTACGTCGCGGGAAGGCACTTGGTGAGGTTTCGCCGCCGGCAAATTTCAAGGCATCGCTACGGCCCTATCAGTCTGATGGTCTGGCTTGGCTCGATTTCTTGCGAGAAGCTGGTTTTGGTGGCGTTCTTGCGGACGACATGGGTCTTGGGAAAACTGTCCAAGGCCTAGCGTTTCTTGCGCGCGAGAAAGCTGCCGGTCGACTGGACAAGCCCGCGCTGATCATCGCGCCGACGAGCGTGTTGCCAAACTGGCAGGCGGAAGCCGAACGGTTTGCGCCCGATTTGTCAGTTTTGGCGTTACGAGGCTTAGAGCGCCGCGCGTTGTTTGATCAAATTCCGAAACATGATGTGGTGTTGACGACCTATCCATTGTTGTTGCGCGATCACGATGTGCTCCTAAAGCAGGAGTTCCACGTCGCAATGTTGGATGAAGCGCAGGCGATAAAAAACCCGAAAGCGAATGTCTCAGTGCTGGCGCATCAGATCAATGCCCGGCATCGCTTTGCCTTGACTGGGACGCCACTAGAAAACAACTTGAGCGAAGTATGGTCACTGTTTGAGTTCCTGTCTCCGGGGCTGCTTGGTGATGATACGTCGTTCAAGCGGAACTTTAGAACTCCGATTGAAAAACACGGCGATCAAGCGGCACAGGGTTTTCTGTCGCGCCGATTGAAACCTTTCATGTTGCGTCGGACTAAATCTGAAGTGGCTAAGGAACTGCCGCCGAAGACCGAGATCATTGAGCGCATACAGCTCGAGGGAGCGCAACGCGATCTCTATGAAACCGTGCGCGTTTTGATGGAAAAGCGTGTCCGTGAAGAGATCGACAAGAAGGGGTTGGCCAAAAGTCACATCATTTTCCTCGACGCCCTGTTGAAACTGCGTCAGGTTTGTTGTGATCCGCGCTTATTGAAAATGGAGGCCGCCCGCAAGGTTAAGCATTCAGCGAAGCTGGAGCGGTTGATGGAACTGGTGCCGGAAATGGTTGCGGAAGGCCGGCGCATCCTGATCTTCTCACAGTTTACCAGTATGCTTGAACTCATCGAAGCAGAACTGAAACGTGAGAAGATTGGATTTGTGAAGCTGACGGGATCGACGACCGACAGGAGCATCCCGGTCAAGGAATTTCAGGCGGGCAGGATGCCTGTGTTCTTGTTGAGTCTGAAAGCTGGTGGAACGGGGCTCAATCTGACGGCGGCGGACACTGTCATCCATTACGATCCCTGGTGGAATCCCGCCGTTGAAAATCAGGCAACCGACCGAGCTTATCGAATTGGCCAGGACAAGCCCGTTTTCGTCCATAAGCTGATTGTCGAAGAAGGTATCGAGGAGGCGATCGAATTGCTGAAGGCAAAGAAAGCTGCGCTTGCGAACGCGTTATTCGAAGGCTCGTCAAAAGCACCGATGCAGCTGACTGAAGCCGATATCTCAGCCCTGTTTGCGCCACTAGATCGCAACAATCGGCTGAAGAAAAAAGCGGCCTGACTGTCAGCATCCGTTGATGGCACAGGGCATACCAGCCCGCAGATATCTCGACTCTTGCCTCTTGGGGACTGCGGGCTGGTATTCTTTTTACGTGGCGCGCGGCCACCCGGCCAGCCCCGCGCGCGTATACCAATCCGCACAAGTCAGTGTGTGCGGATTATATCAGTGTGCGGTGAGTTCGTTGACGCGAAGGCAGCGCGTCGCGTGTCCGTCTCTGTGTTCGGTCAACGGTGGTACCGGCTCGCGCTTGCAGCTTTCAAGCATATACGGGCAACGCGGGTGGAAAGCGCATCCGGTTGGTGGAGCCAGCGCATTGGGGATTTCGCCTTTGGCTTTCGCCAGCATTCGGTGACTGGCTTCAAACGGATCCGGAATCGCAGTAATCAGTGCTTGGGTGTAAGGGTGCCCGGGGCTCTCGAAGATATCGCGCCAGCTGCCGGTTTCGACGAGGCGGCCGAGATACATAACGGCGACGCGATCGCACATGTGCTCGACCACACCAAGATCGTGACTGATCATGATATAGGACAGGCCGAATTGCTCTTGAAGTTCCAACAACAGGTTGATGATTTGTGCGCGGATGGAGACATCAAGCGCGGAAACGGGCTCGTCGCAAATGACAATTTTAGGTCGCAGGATGAGTGCGCGCGCGATGCCGATGCGTTGACGTTGACCTCCTGAGAACTCGTGCGGATAGCGTGCGGCTTGCTCTGGGCGTAAGCCAACTCGCGCGAGCATGTCGGCAACGCGATCGGCGACTTCACCCTTGTTGTTAAACCCATGGATGCGCAGCGGGTCTTCAAGGGTCCGCCGCACGGTCTGACGCGGATTGAGCGATGCATATGGGTCCTGGAAGACCATCTGCACTGTGCGCGCGAGCGCGAGCCTATTCACTTTGCTACTGGCATCGACGACATGGCCATCCAGCGTGATGCGTCCACGTGTTGGGGTGAGGAGACCGAGGATGGCGTTGCCGAGCGTCGACTTGCCGCAACCGGATTCGCCGACCAGACCGAGGCACTCACCGGGCTTCAAACGCAGACTCACCCCGTCGACTGCGCGCAACATGCGCTTGGCCTTCATAAAGCCGCCGCTCAGCGGGAAGTGGACCGCCACGTCGTCAATGTCGAGGATATGGGGAGCGACCTCAACCATGATGGTGACAGCGAACGACGCCGCCTCCCGACAATGCCACTTCCGCAGGGATGTCGGTCTTGCAGACGTCGGTCACTTTGGTACAGCGTGGGTTGAAACGGCAGCCAGCTGGAAATGCCACAATTGACGGTACCACGCCGGTAATCTCTTGCAGTTTCTGCCGACCATGGGTTGCGCGCGAGCCGAGGCGCGGGATCGAGCCGATCAAGCCGCGCGTGTAAGGATGTTGTGGTGAGCGGAAGATATCGGCGGAGGCTTGTTGCTCAACAATACGGCCAGCATACATGACAGCGACACTGCGACAGATATTAGAGACAAGGCCGAGGTCATGACTGATCATCAGAATAGCCGTACCGCGGGCGGCGCAAAGGTCTTTCATCAGGTCGACAATTTCGGCTTGGACCGTGACATCCAGCGCTGTTGTCGGCTCATCGGCGATCAAGAGGGCGGGTTCACAGGCGAGCGCGATGGCGATCATCACGCGTTGCCGCATACCGCCGGAAAGCTGGTGTGGATAGTCTTTGACGCGCCGTTCTGGCGCTGGAACCTTGACGTTCGCCAGTGCCTCGACGGCTTTCTTTTCAGCCTCGCCCCACCCCATGCCTTTGTGGAGTACAAACATTTCTGCGATTTGGCGGCCGACGGGTGAGAGCGGGTTGAGCGCCGTCATCGGTTCTTGGAAAATCATCGCAATTCGGCTGCCACGGAGAGCTCGAATGCCTGAGGCCGACAGATTTTGAATTTCGCGACCTTCGAGTTTGATGGTACCGCCGCCTACGCCGAGTGGAGCGCGCAACAGACCCATGATCGACAGTGCAGTAATGCTCTTGCCACAACCAGATTCACCGACGAGACCGAAAGTTTCACCCTTGGCGATGCGAAATGACACACCTTCGACGGCGGCTCGCTTCTTGTCGCGATCAACAAGATCTATGCGCAGATTTTCAACGTCGAGAAGGGTGCTCATCCCCTGCGCTCCCGCGATTGCGGATCTAGGATGTCGCGCAGGCCATCGCCCAGAAGATTGAGTCCCAATACAGTCAGGAAGATAGCGAGGCCGGGAAAGATTGAAAGCCACGGAGCTGTGGTGATCTGGTCGCGCGCTTCTGAGAGCATGCTGCCCCAGCTGGGGTAGGGCGGTCGAATACCGAGTCCAAGGAAGGAAAGGGCTGCTTCGGAGAGGATGGCGCCTCCCATGCCGAGCGTGGCGATGACAATAATTGGTCCGAGCATGTTGGGCAAAAGTTGTGTGAACATAATGCGGAAGTCGCCATACCCAAGGGTCTTTGCAGCTTGCACGTAACCTTGGGATTTGAGCGACAAAGCTGAGGCCCGTGCGAGTCGACAGGTAAACGACCAACTGGTCAAACCGAGCGCAATAATCAATGAACCGAGCCCGGCACCGAGCACGGCCATGATGGCGAGGGCGAAAATCAGTGAAGGAATTGCCAACATCAGATTGGTCAGCCCGTTGACGAAATCGTCCCACCAACCGCCCCAGTAGCCTGCGGTCAGGCCAAGCGTCACACCGATGATCGAATTGATCATTTGCGAGACAAATCCGACTGTTAGAGAAATGCGTGCGCCATGCAGCACCCGCGAGTAAATGTCCCGGCCTTGCGCGTCGGTTCCAAACCAGAATTCGCGGCCCGGTGGAATTTCAGCATTCATCAGGTTCGCATCCATCACCGGATCGGTATGAGCGAGCCACGGGGCGAGCACACCGGCGACGACCGCAACTGCACACAGTGTCCCTCCGACGACGAGGTTGGCCCCCAATTTCATAAGCGGTGTGTCCCCTCAACTATACTTGATGCGCGGATCGATCACCGCATAGAGCAGATCGACGAGTGTGTTGATGATCAAAAAAAACAGCACGATGATCAGAATCGCACCCTGCACCACGGGAATATCGCGTTGGGATACGCTGTCGACGAGCAGCGAGCCGAGGCCTGGCCATGAGAAAAGTTTTTCAACGACGACTGCTTGGCCCATCAGGGCTCCAAACTGCAGGCCGATGGTGGTGATGATCAACACGAGGGCATTGCGCATAACGTGCCAAGTGACCACGCGAGTTTCGCTCATGCCCTTGGAGCGCGCGGTTCGGACAAAATCTGCGGTCATGATTTCGAGGACAGCCGCGCGAGTGGTGCGTGCGAAAAGGGCCATCGGTGAGACACCAAGAGTGACGGCGGGCAGGATCAGATGCTTTAAGTCACCATCGCCATAACCGAAGCTGGGCAGCCAATGTAGCTTCAATGCAAACAGGTACATCAGCAGAAGGCCGAACCAGAATTTAGGTAGCGAAAGACCTGATACTGCGACGACAATCGAAGCTGTATCAATCAAACTACCTTGCTTTAGTGCCGCAATGAAGCCGAGAGGCACGCCGATAACGATCGAAAACAACATGGCGGCAAAGACGAGTTGCAGAGTCGGCCACATGCGCTTGGCGAGCAGCGAGGTCACCGGCTCGCGTGAGCGGAATGAACTGCCGAGATCTCCGACAGCCAGTTTGCCAATGTATTTGACGAAGCGAACAGGTACCGGATCGTCCAACCCTAGCTCAATGCGCATCCGTTCCATGACTTGCACATCAATGGGGTTGCGGCCGTCATCACCCATGGTTGAGGCGATGTTACCGGGGATGACGCTGAACAAGACAAATATCAGCATCACCACCGCCAAAAGCGTCGGGATGGTTTGTAGCAAGCGACGGATGGCGAAGGAAAGCATCTGGGGTCAGGGTCTCTGCGGCTAGGTTCTAAGGACGGCTTGGCGTGAGCGATTGACGCTCTCACCAAAACCGAACACCAAGCACCTAGCCCCTTGCGTCTCTTACTTCGCCGGTGATGCCTCGGTGACCCAAATGAACTCCGGGTACTGGTGCGTCAGTTCTGTGGCATTGGCTTGCAGACCCTTCACCCATGGTTGGTGGGCCATGACGGCCTTGTTGTAGTTGAAGAACCAAATCGGCGCCTCGTCGTAGACGATGCCGTCGGCTTTTCTGAGCAGTTCATTAATCTTAGCCGGGTCGCTGGATTGACCGGCTTCGTCGAGTAGCTTGTCGAATTCAGCGTTCTTGAACCGGTTGTAATTGCAGGCGGCCAACGGCGTTGCGGAGTGGAAACACTTCAGTGCGGCAGCCGGATCGGGGCCAGTCTGCGACGAGATGATATATGCTTGAGTCTCACCCTTGCGCATCGAATCGATGAGCACGGCCGTCTCCATCTGTTTGACCTTCACCTTGATGCCGACCTTTGCCAGCATGGGGATCACAGCTTCAACAATGGGTAGGCCCCAGCTCTCGTTTTGGCTGGTCCACCATTCGAATTCAAAGCCGTCCTTGTAGCCGGCTTCTTCCAAAAGCTTCTTCGCCTTGTCAGGATCGAAGGCGTAGGGTTTGCGCGTCTTGTCGAACGGGAGCGCCGTCGACGGGAGCCAGCTGACCGCACGGTAGGCTTTGTCTTTGACCAAACGTTTGACGATTAAGTCGGTGTCGATCGCGTGATTGATCGCTTGGCGCACACGTTTGTCCGCAAACGGTTTGAACTCTGTGTTCATGCCCATGTGGCGCGTAAATACTTCGGCGACTTCAAGAATGCCGTCTTTCAGAGCAGGGTCTTCTCGGTAAGCCACATATTGGGCCGGGCCCAAAATCGACATATCGATTTCTTTGTTGCGGAATGCGATGTCACGTGCCGGCGCCTCGCCCATGATCGAAATGACCACTTTGTCGAGATAGACCGGCTTGTAGAACTTGTCCCACCGCTCGGCCACAAGGCGCGAACCGGGCACATGCTCAACGAACTTGAACGGGCCCAATCCGATCGGTTTCTGGAAGAAGTCGGGCTTGTCGGGTTCGCCAGCCGGATAAATGACGACCGAGCCGTTGTAGAAGTAGTAACCTGGGTTGACCCGCTCAGTCAGTTTCATTTCTAAAGTAAAGTCATCGATCTTCTTGAGACCCGAGATGCTGGTGGCCTCGCCTTTCTCGACGGCGACGGCACCCTCGATGATGCGAGCCCAACGTGCACCCTGATAGGCTTTCTTGCCGTCCATGACGCGCGTGTAAGAATAGATGATATCGGCGGCAGTCATCTTTTTGTCGTTGTGGAAGAAGACGTCGTCGCGAAGCTTGAAGGTGTGGGTAAGGCCGTCAGCAGCGGTCGTAATCGACTTTGCCAGCTCCAGGACAACTTCATTTTTTTGCGTGTCCCAGATGTAAAGCGTCCGGTGCACTGTCTTGCCGTAAATGTCGTCTTGGGCGCGCGGCGTAGTATGCATATCGAGCGACGAGAAGCTCGTGCCGTAAGGCGCGGTCATTCGGATGGTTCCGCCTTTGCGCGGCGACTGGGCTACGGCTGCGCCCGCGACGGCAAGAGACAATGCTACGGCAAATGCCGAAGACAATACGAAACGCTTCATCACGGTGTTTCCTCCATCGGTGTACAACAGCAGACCCAGTCGCATCCCCGACCTTCGCCTGCTGTAGTACTATTTGATCACTGTCTCTGCTGGTCGCGCAAGGCCTCAATCCGGTTCAGTGAGAATATTTTTTTTAGTCGAGGGCTGAGTATCGGAGGCCGTCGCTGTCACGATTGTGCAAAGCAGCGGCCACGGCGATTTTGCTTGAAATCAGCCACTTGCGCTTTCTTGCCCGCTGCGAGACCATGATGCCGTGATCGCGCTCAGACGATCAACTCGGGAGAACACTGATGTTTCTGAAATCAACGATTTGCTTGACGGTAACGGCGCTGGTGATCGGGTTCACCCAGGCGGCTGACGCCCAGGGCAACTGGCCATCAAAACCCGTGATCGTCATGGTGCCGTTTGCCGCGGGCGGCAACGCCGACGTTTTGGGTCGCATCTTTGCTGAGAAACTTGGCAATCGGCTCGGTCAGCAATTTGTTATCGAAAATCGTGTCGGAGCGGGTGGGAATACCGGCATTGCTGCAATGGTTAAAGCTCCGCCCGACGGATACACAATTGGTGTCGGCACAGCGTCTGGCCTCGCGATTAACATGCATCTCTTCAAAGATAAGATGCCATTCAATGCCGAGCGGGATGTGCGGCCGCTGATGATTATGGGCACTCAGCCAAACATACTTGTGGTGCATCCCTCCATACCAGCCAAGACGTTGCCTGAGTTGATCGACTACCTGAAGGCCAATCCGGACAAAGAGAGCTATGGCTCTTCCGGCATCGGGACTTCGATCCACATCTGCATGGAAATTATTGCCAATCAGACCGGCATCAAAGTTGGGCATGTCGCGTATCGAGCATCGAACCAAATCATGCAAGATATCGTTGGTGGGCAGATAAAAATTACATGTGACAACGCCTCGACGGCTCTCCCGCAAGTCAAAGAAGGCAAGTTGCGGGCGATCGCTGTAACCTCGCCCAAACGATATGCACATCTGCCGGAAGTGCCAACGGTTGCCGAAACGCTCCCGGGTTTCGATGTGTTGACTTGGCATTCCTATATCGCACCGCGCGCTATGCCGGCGGAAATTGGAGACCGTTTGATCAAGGAGCTACTGGAAATTGGCAAAGAGCCAGATGTCCGAGCCAAACTCGAGGCTTTGGGCGTTGAATCGTCATCGGTTGCGGGGGCAGCGTTCGAGGCATTCATGCAGCAACAGCAGGTGTACTATGGTGGCGTTATTGAAAAGGCCGGCATCAAGATTCCTTGAGGCTGCAGAGCAATTGAGTAACGGAAATTGAACATGCGCAAACTTTTTCTTACCGCACTGACGGTCGCACTGGCAGCCTTCTCGGCAACTGCGTGGGCGCAAGACAAATGGCCATCGAAGCCGGTCATGGTGATTGTGCCATTCGCAGCTGGCGGGAATACCGACGTGATGGCGCGGATCTTTGCTGAGCGGTTGTCAGCACGGCTTGGTCAGCAATTCGTGATCGAAAATCGCGCCGGTGCGGGTGGCTCAACGGGTTTGGCGGCTGTCGCAAAGTCTGCCGCAGACGGGTACACGCTGGGCGTCAGTACAACGGGTGGCCTGGGTATCAATCCCGTTCTGATCAAGGACAAGATCCCTTACAATGCTGAAAAAGACTTCACCTATTTGTATGGAATGGCGGCGCAGCCCAATGTGTGGGCCGTGCACCCAAGTGTGCCTGCAAAAAATATGGCTGAACTGATTGCCTGGCTGAAGGTTAATCCAGATACGCCCTATGCCACGTCAGGGGTCGGTTCCACGCAACATTTGTGCGGCGAGATGCTGGTACAAGCGGCTGGCTTGAAAATGGCGGCGGTCGCGTATCGGGCTTCCAATCAGACGATGCAGGATCTTGTCGCTGGCCAAATCAAATTGACATGCGATAATTATTCATCGACCATCGAGCAAGTGAAGGCCGGTAACATCCGGGCAATCGCCGTGTCATCAGCCAAACGCTACTCGTTCGCACCGGATATTCCTGCGGTTGCGGAAACGCTGCCGGGCTTTGACTTGATGGCCAATTTCGGTTGGGTCGCGCCGGCTGGACTTCCCGCTGAGATCACGAAACGGCTGATTGAGGAGCTCATGGCGGTCGGCAAACTTCCGGAAGTTCGGACGGCATTGCAAAGGTTTGGAGTCGAACAATCGGAACTATCAGGCGAGGCTTATGCCAAGGTCTCGCAGACTGAGCGGACAACTTTCGGTACTCTCATCGAGAAGGCGGGTATCAAAGTGCCATGATCAGCACCGATCTGGCTTGCGCGCGATCATGAAGAAATCCGTCATTCTGCGTGCAAAGTGGCCGAATGTGATGGCTGCAAGAACGGTTTCAGCTAGTCGGTAGACTGCGAGCGCGATCCGACTCTTCTCACCAATTCGTGCGATATGCATGGATTCAAAACCCTGTAAGGTGTCGACAGTCACCCCTACTTGGCTAAGAAAATGTGCGATATCGCTTGGGTTTGAGCCGGACGCCAGGTGGGCTTTGAACGGCGCATGGCCGGGTTTGCCGGCATCGGTTGAACCAAGGATGCGCTTGTAAAACTGCACGTGGAGCGCGTGCGGCGTAAAGCGTGTGACCAATCCTTTGACCGTGTTCGGCAGCGGGCCTTTAATCAGCAATCGGCCGCCAGGTTTCAGCGCGCCGGCTAACCGCGTTAGAGCCGCATCTGGTGATGCAAGATGCTCAAGCACGTCCCAGCAGACGATCAGATCAAAACGACGCGGGCCGAAATCAAAAGTTTGCAAGTCACCACGGAGTTTCTCTTTGGCATACGTGTTGCGATCCAGCTGCTCTTGCGAAATATCGAGTGTCGTGATCTCGGCACCTGCGGGTAAAGGCAGATGACAGTCTGAGCCGCCACCAGCTTCCAGAACTTGAAACGGCATCACCGGACTCTGGCTTGGATCGAACTCGGCAACGATTGCGCGGGCCATATCTTCATAGTCCCAGGTCGCGGGCCCAGAGTGAGCACGTGTCAATTTGGGATGGGACCTGTTGATAAACTCCGATGTGGGCGACGGCGCCTGTGCAGACATGGGACGATCTCTCTGTGCCCGGGACTGTTGTCGGCTCCCAGAGCAACACTCCCGGCAAGAGCCGCGCCAGATCGGAAATGCCGTGCACAGGTTCGAAGGCTAGGGACCTTGCCTTCGCCGCTCCCGGGGGTCAGTGATGGAGCTGCAACAACTGATTTGCGGAGAAGATCAACAGATGGCGCGTCAGAGCAGTGCCGCGCGCATGAAAGAAGCCGCCCCGGCTCCAGCGGTTGACCCGATGGCGCGCGCTCTCGCCGTTCTAGAGCATACCTTTGGATACAAAGAGTTTCGCTTGCAGCAGGCTGGGATTATCGCGGCCATGCTGTCCGGTCAGGACGCATTGGCCCTGATGCCGACGGGTGGTGGCAAGTCCCTGTGCTATCAAATTCCAGCGCTGGTCCGCGAAGGGACCGGTATCGTCGTATCGCCCTTGATTGCGCTGATGCAGGACCAGGTTTCGGCTTTGCGCGAGGTGGGCGTTAAGGCGGCCTATCTCAATTCCACGTTGACTTATCAAGAGACCCAAGCGGTTGAGGCTCAGCTGGCCAGTGGCGCTTTGAAGCTATTATATGTCGCGCCTGAGCGCCTAGTGCAGGAACGTACGTTGCAGATGCTCGAAGGTGCTAAAATCGCGCTGTTCGCCATTGATGAAGCGCACTGCGTGTCCCAGTGGGGGCACGATTTCCGCCCGGAGTACCGGCAGCTGCGAATATTGCCTGAACGGTTTCCAACCGTGCCGCGAATTGCACTGACGGCCACGGCCGATGAGCGCACGCGTGATGAGATCGTGGCCGAGTTGCGATTGGAAAAAGCGGCGCGATTTGTAGCAAGCTTTGATCGACCCAACATTCGCTACACGATTGCAGAAGGCGGCAGCCTCAGCGCGCGAGAGAAGCTGCTGCAGTATCTTGATGCTGAGCACAAAGATGATGCGGGCATTGTCTATTGCCTATCACGCAAGAACTGTGAGGAAACGGCAGCCTGGCTTGTCAAGAACAAGCGCAGGGCGATGGCTTATCATGCCGGTTTGCCTGCTGAGGTGCGGGCTGCGACGCAGGCGAGATTTCTCAAGGATGACGGCCTGATCATTGTCGCAACAATCGCATTTGGAATGGGAATTGATAAGCCGGATGTGCGCTTTGTGGCGCATCTGAATTTGCCCAAATCGATCGAGAGCTATTATCAAGAAACCGGCCGTGCAGGTCGCGATGGCGAAGCGGCCAACGCCTGGATGAGCTATTCGATCAATGATCTGATGACGCAAAGGGCGTGGATCGATCAGAGCGATGCGGGTGACGCCTTTAAACAAGTCATGCGTCAGAAACTCGATGCACTGATCGGGTTATCGGAAACGGCGACGTGCCGCCGGCAGTTGCTGCTGGCGTACTTCGGAGAGACTTTGAAAGAGCCGTGCGGGAATTGCGATAATTGTCTCACCCCACCGGAGACGGTAGATGGCACGGAGGCAGCGCAGAAGGCGCTTTCAGCAGTTTATCGTACCGGCCAGCGCTTTGGCATGACCTATGTGGTCGATGTGCTGACCGGTAAACCGGATGACCGCATCGTACGCAATGGTCACGACAAGTTGACAGTATTCGGCATCGGCAAAGACATGCGGGCGGATGATTGGAAGGGCCTGTTCCGACAACTGACAGCGACGGGATATCTGGTGGGCGACAATGAAGGCCACGGTACCTTACTCATGACGGATCGCGCACGGCCGTTGCTGCGTGCAGAAGAGCGATTCATCATGCGCCGCTCGGAGGCGCCGATCAAGCTCGGCCGGGACGCAAAGAAGAAGGACAAGAAGACCGGAAGCGTCGTTGGGGGCGCGGATCAATCGCTGTTCCAGGCATTGCGTGAGTTGCGCCAGAAGCTTGCCAGTGAGTCGGGCGTTCCACCGTACGTTATTTGCCACGACCGCACACTGGTGGAGTTGGCTGAGAAGCGACCGAAGAGTAATGCCCAATTGGCAGGTATTACTGGATTGGGTGACCGCAAGATTGCCCGTTACGGAGCTGCACTGCTCGGCGTGATTGGTCAATTCAAAAAGCACCCGCTGCTCGTTAATCGTCTGTCGGCGACGGTCAACCTGACACTGGCTATGCATCTTGAGGGTAAGCCAGCTGAAGACATCGGGATGCAGCGCACGCTCGCGGTGGAGACGATTTATGGTCACTTTGCGGAAGCGATCGAGGCGGGTCTGCTGGAGGTTGACGCGGTGCTGTCGTTGGATGCCGCTGAGATCGACGAAATACATGCGGCGTTCGAGCGTTGTGGCACGCGCGATAGTCTGAAACTCGGACCGGCACATGCGGCGCTGGACGGAAAGTACGACTATGGGATCTTGAAGTGTCTTCTGGCGGCTGAGGCGTGATTTGAGTTTGCAAAAAAAAGACGGCCGCAAAAGTGCGCCCGCCTTGTCTCGTGTCAGGGGGCCATCGCCATCAGCGAACCCAGGTTTCACCCTTACAGATCAAACCGCCGGCAACACAGCCTTTGAGGGTCAATTCCTTCGGGCTATCAAGTGTCACAACGCCAGAATAGGTTTTGCCGTCTTCAGTGTTAAGCAGGTCGCCCTTCCAGATGTTGTCACCAGATTTGGCAGCGCCGCCCATGATAACTTTGCCAACAGCGGCAGCATCTTTGGAACTCAAGACTTTGGCGCAGAGCTTGCCGCCGCAGTCATAGAAGCTGACTTTGGTGCCGTTGGATGGGCGGGTCCAGGTGCCGAATGGGCTCGACTGGGCAAAAGCTGCTGTGGTGGTGAGTGCGAGTGTGGCGGCGATAGCTGTGAACTTAACGATCTTCATACGTGGTCCTCCTCAATGGCCCGGCGTATCCCCGCCAGTGCGCTGTGCACCGTAAGGCATGACGGATACCCCGTCACGCGCCGTTTGACGTAGCTATGGCTGACAAAAATGGCTGGGCTGCGCCGAGCTTCGTGCAATTTCAGGATTTTGTTTCAACGCGCATGCGCCAACCGAGAGCAACGAGGGCAATCACAATAACGGCGAAAGCCAGTTCCATGACGCCAACTTGTTCGCCCAGGATGAAGGCAGCGCCAGCCAGCGTAACAAAGGTTTGCAACAGTTGGGTC
>JAYSUN010000286.1:0-1716 GCA_043719045.1 Hyphomicrobiaceae bacterium
CACTCGCTGCCACTATGTCCGCAATGGTGCCGGATACGCAAGCGATACGACGGATGCTGAGTGGCTGTTGATTGCGCCATTCATGCCGAAGCCCAAACGCCTTGGGCGGCGGCGCACGGTGGTGTTGCGCCGTGTGGCCGATGCGATCTTCTACATGGCCTCCACCGGCTGCCAGTGGCGCATGCTGCCGAAGGACTTCCCGCCGTTCTCGACGGTTCAGGGTTATTTCTATCTGTGGCGCGATGACGGCACGTGGACGGCGGTCAATCATGCCCTGTTGATGGAAGCCCGCGAGCGCCAAGGCCGCGATGCCTCGCCCAATGCCGGGATTATCGACAGCCAAAGTGTCAAGACCACGGAAAGCGGCGGCCCGCGCGGCTTTGATGCGGGCAAACGGGTCAAGGGCCGCAAACGCCATATCCTCACCGACACCGGAGGCCTTCTCGTTGCCGGCATCGTCCATGCAGCATCCGTTCAAGACCGCGACGGAGCCGTGCCGCTGATCGCCACCATGCGCTACCTTTGTCCGTGGCTCAGGCATCTCATCGCCGATGCTGGGTATGGCGGGCCGAAACTCAAGCAGGCCTTGCGCAAACTCGGCACCTGGAGGATCGAAATCGTCAGACGCTCCGACCACGTCAGGGGTTTCCAACTCCTGCCCAAACGCTGGGTCGTTGAACGAACGCTGGCATGGCTCGGACGCAACCGCAGGCTCGCCAAAGACTTCGAAGCGACCATCGCCAGCGCCACCGCATGGCTTTACATCGCCAGCATCCGCCTCCTGTCAAAGCGGCTAGCAAGGACTTGATGTCAAACTACGCATTCCGAGTCAGACTCTTAGGTAAGACGCGGACTGAAGCAACCGGATCAGGCGACGCGACCGCATTGGCATAGAGTTAAATTTGCAGTAGTAGCTTTTGATTAGGCTACAAGGCTCCCGTTGCGTTTTCCGATGCGGTCAGCGACGAAAAACGCTTTGCCATAATGGTCTACGGGCCCACGATCACCGATGTACCCAGTGACAACAAGAAGATTACCAAAGAATTGACTCAGGCCATGATTGCTAAAGCGGAACAGATTAGCCGGCAGCCCGGTCACTGGTGGGCCGATCAGTTGAACAATGAAGACGGGGCTGAGGGCTATGCCGAACTCGGCGAGGAGATCTGGCAACAGACGGGGGGTCAGGTTGACGCACTGGTCCATACCGTCAGCACGGCACATTCGCTGCACGGCATGAGCCGGGCGCTGCGGCGGCACAATTCCGTCCTGCCGGTTTATGCGGTGGAGCCCGCCGAGTCGGCTGTGCTGTCGGGGCAACCTCCAGGATCACACAAGATCGAAGGCATTGGCTTGGGGTTTGTGCCGCCGCTTTGGCACCCTGATGAGGTAACCGAAATCCTGACAGTCTCGACCGAAGATGCGAAGGCCATGGCCCGGCGTCTGGCACGCGAAGAGGCGATCTTCGCGGGTACGTCGACAGGGGCAAACATTGTGGCGGCCCTGCGGATCGCGGCGCGGTTGGGGAAGGGTAAGACAGTTGCGACACTGATTGTTGACTCAGGCTTGCGTTACCTTAGCACCGACGTGTTCCGCAATCCGGAGTAGACTGCCCGTGTGGAAGGATTTGTGCTAGTCGCCCGAGTCATTCAGAATGACGGGTAGAGCCTTTTCAGTTTGACACGGGCGTCGTCTGTTGTGAACTGCCAGTCGGCTTTG
>JAYSUN010000287.1:0-13696 GCA_043719045.1 Hyphomicrobiaceae bacterium
GCAGCCGGCACCAGAGCACCGACAGCACGCAATCCAACTTGGAACGAAGCAATAATGCCGGCGGCCGGATCAACGAGCGTGCCATCGAGATCGAATAGAATGTCCACCCGTCCCACCCCGTGAAAGCATTTACCTGTCGACATGCCAACGGCGGCTTCTGTAAAAGCCGCCGTGGCAAACCATCAGCGCGTTTCGCGTCAGTCTAGCAGACCTTGCAGCCACCACTCTTGCGGATGTCAGCAGCGTATTCGATCAACATTTGAGTTAAACCCTCAGGCGCGCCGCCAATGGGGCGATCGCCCACCAGGAAATGCGGCGTCCCTTGGATGCCCAGCTTCTGTGCCAGCTTGCGCGTGTCGTCGATTTCCTTCTTGACCTCGGTTGACGTCATGTCGATTTTCAGTTTGGCCATGTTCAAGCCGAGTTTTTCAGCCACCTTAAGCGCCACTGCCTCGTTCGCTTGTCCTTGGCTCTCGAGCATAGCCCGATGGAACTCCCAGTATTTGCCCTGCATTTTTGCCGCCAGCGCAACTTTGGCGGCCTCTTCTGAGCCCTTCGACAGGATTGGAAATTCTTTCAAGACGATCTTCAACTGCTTATCTTTATCTACCGCGGCAGCAAGGTCGATGAAAGCCTTTTTGCAGTAACCACAATTATAATCAAAAAATTCGACAACGGTCACATCGCCCTTAGGGTTGCCGGCGACCGGGGCCGATGGCGATCGGAAGATCTCGGCCGCGCTGTCTTTCATGACAGACGCCATCTTCTCATTCTGGATCTTCTCCATCTTGGCCTCCAGCGACTGCTGGACTTCCATCATGACCTCTGGATTGTTCAGGAGGTAGTCTTTGATGATAGCCTCGATCTGCTTTCTTTGGTCGGCAGAGATAGCGCCACTGGCGCTTTGAGTGAGTGGCGCAACCGAGGCCGAGGCGGTAGCAGTGACAACAGGTGTCGATGCAGGAACAACAGGCGTTGGTGCCGTCGGGGCCGACACGGTGACCTGGGCAGGTGCGACGGCTTGCGCTGGAACGGTTGGGGCGCGGCCGAGAGCCAGCGCTCCGCCCAAGAGTAAAACTGCGGGAATGGCGAGCGCAACGCCCTTATTCGAGGTTAACGCTGCTAACGCCGCCCCAATCGGTGATGTGTGAGACGGCTGGGACATGCAACGCTCCTTCAAGCCAGGACTGGCGGGCGCTGGGCAAGCCACGACCGCGGGGGGGGGACAAAAATCGAACTATCGCTAGCGTCGCTCATTCGACCGGGATTTTGAATGAGACGATTTCTTCAGCCTTATTCCACTCGGGAGACCCTTGTGGCAACTTCGTTTGTGCTCGCTTCGCGAAGATTTGAGCTTGTTTGAAGTTGCCCTCGATAAAGTTGGCCTGCGCCGCAGCATACTCAGCTTGCGGATATTGGCCCTTTTTGTACAGCGCGGTTGACATCGTTGTATAGGCTCGCGCGTTGTCACCGTCGCGGACGACTGACCGACGCAAGATCAACAAGGCCTCATCAATCAAGGTCGGATCATCCGCGGCAATCAACGCCTGGGCCAAGTTAGCTTGCATCAATGCATCTTCACCACCTGCCAGCTGCAGTGCTTTCCGCAAGTTTGGGATCGACTCCCGGTAAAGTCCCTGCCTGAACTGCATGCTGCCCTTCAACTCATGGAAGTAAGGGTTGCTGGGCTGCTCCTTAATGAGCGCGTCAACCTCTGCGACGGCCTGCGTACAGCCGCCTGAGCAATTGCGAGCAATGGCGCGAGCATAGCGTGCTGGCAAGGTTGTGTCGGTCGCCGGGTACTTGTTTAAAACCGTTTGAACGCGTTCCAAGTAGCCGTAAATCTTGGCCCGCATCATGTCATGCCGGAACTGGAGCTGCGGGTCATCTTTGGCATTGAAGTATGGACTTTTCTCAACTTTCTCGCGCAGTTGCGACAAACGCTCGGTTGCGACCGGATGGCTGCGCACAAATGGATCGCGGTATTGGTCCGAGACATATTCCTGTTGGGCAAACCGCTCAAAAGTTTCAAGCATGCCGCGGCCGGACTGGCGAGTGGTGTTGAGAAAGGCCAAGCCGGCCTGATCGGCTGCGGCTTCTTGCGAACGGCGCTCGGACAACAGTGATCGCATCACAATTTCGTTGCCGCCGAGCAGGACGCCCTGGCCTGCGCCACCGAGTTCTCGGGTGTTCGCATTGCCGGATGAGGCGCCGGCGATCATGGCGCCGATGCCAAGAACGGTAACCAGTAGAATTTTGGTCTGGTCGCGGGCAATGCGAGCGCGCAGCGCCGCCAAATGCCCGCCGGTGATGTGTCCGGTTTCATGGGCCAGAACGCCAATGACCTCGTTCGGCGATTTCGCAATCGTCAGTGTGCCAGAATTAACGAACACGTTTCGACCGTCAGCCACGAAAGCGTTAAACGAATCGTGGCGCACGATGCGGATCGCGATGTTGTTGGCCCCAAGGCCCGCAGCGCGGAATATGGGGCGTGCATAATCTTTCAAGGTATTTTCGATCTCGCTATCGCGGATCAGCGGAATACCTTGCGCCGATGCCGCCTGCGGCAAGCACGTTGTCGCCATCACCAGTCCAGCCAGAGCAATCCTCCCGGTCTGTTGCAAATGCCTGGAATGCCGTTGCTGTTGCATCGTGCGCACCGCTGCCCTCCGGGCTTGCTCATCGTTTGTGGGCCGCAGTATAGCCTGCAGGACACGCCTGTACTATGGCGATTGCTTTGTGATTGCGGCAGAGGCGTGACCGTTTGACGAAGTGTCGCGTTCGGCTGACCGGAAAGGTCTTATGGAACACCCACCGGTTGCCCCGCCACGACCCTCTCGCCGCAGTGACATCGAGCCGTTCAAGGTCATGGATGTCATGCGCGCGGCAGCCCAAAAGGAGGCCGAAGGCCACAAGGTCATCCATATGGAGGTCGGACAACCCGGGACAGGTGCGCCGGACGTGGCGCTCGCTGCAGTCGAACGCGTGCTGCGCTCGCACACGCTCGGCTATTCTCTGGCTTTAGGCTTGCCGGAACTGCGTGCCCGCATCGCGCAGCATTACAAGACCTCGCATGGCTTGACGATTGCGCCCGAAAGGGTGGTCGTCACGACCGGATCATCCTCGGGGTTTCTGTTGGCGTTCATCTCCGCCCTGGACGCTGGCGACCGCATCCTGCTGCCGACCCCGGGATACCCATGTTACTTGAATGTCGCATTGGCTCTCAATCTGTCACCCGTTTTCCTCGCGAGCGGCCCGGACAACCGGTGGGCCGTTGATCCGCTACAGGCTGAAACTGCGGCGCGAAAACATGCGGCCAAGGCATTGTTGGTGGCGAGCCCAAACAACCCGACCGGCACAATGCTGACGCCAGACCGCCTCGACGCCATTGTCGGGGTCTGCAAAAATAACGGCTTGTGGCTCATTTCCGATGAAATCTACCACGGCCTGACGTATGGCGTCCCGGAGCGTACGGCGTTGGCTTTGAGCGACGATGCCATCGTCATTAACTCGTTCTCTAAGTATCATTCCATGACGGGCTGGCGGATCGGCTGGATGGTGGTGCCGGAGCGCCTCGTTCGCACCGTCGAGCGTCTGGCTCAAAATTTTTTCATTTGCGCGCCAGTCGTATCGCAATTCGCAGCGCTTGCAGCCTTTGAGGCCGGCACGGAGCTGGATAGCCTGCGAGACGTTTATGCGCGCAATCGTGAGCTTCTGGTTGCGAATTTGCCGGCGCTGGGTTTCGATTGTACTGTGCCTTCGGACGGCGCATTTTACCTCTACGCCGGAGTGTCGAAACTGGCGGCCAGTTCCAGTGCATTTGCGCGTCGCATGCTGGATGAAATCAGCGTCGCCGTGACCGGTGGCGCTGATTTCCACATGCGCGGTGAGTTCCCCGTCTATGGGGCTGTATCGGCTGCCGCTGAAGCCGCACGCGGCGAGCAGTTCGTTCGTTTTTCGTATTCAATCCGTGAGGCTGAGGTGGCTGAAGCGGTAGCGCGTTTGACGGCATGGCGAGTGTAGTTTAAGTCTACCGTGAAGCAAAATCACACTTCCGCACTCAACTGTGATCGCCACCCCGGCGAAATTTTTGAAAAAACCAGTTTTCACCTTGTAATCTGTCGCAATGAATACTTACATCTGTGTTCCAGTCTGATGCTCCGATGAATCGGATTCTGGGCAAGGAGGACTATCATGGTTCGTCAAGAGATTGCTCATCGTATTGCCTTTACGCTCGCTACGGCTTTGATGTTTGCCGGTTTGCCGGGAATAACGACTGCGCCAGCCCAGGCTCAACAGATCAGCCTTGCGGGCTCGTGGAACGGCAGCGGTACCGTCAGCTTGCCATCGGGTGGCACGGAAAAGGTGCGTTGCCGCGCGACCTTCAGTCAATCCGGCACAGGCGCAACCATGAGCGCAACGTGCGCCAGTGCGTCAACCAAAGTGACTCAATATGCCGATCTGACCCGGACCTCCGGCAACAAGTATGCAGGCGACTTTACCAACCCGGAATATGGCATCAGTGGATCGATCCGACTGACCGTGATTGGCAACTCTCTCAGTGCATCGCTACAAGGCGGCGGCGGCTCTGCCTACATCAACTTGAGCAGGTGAACTCGGAACGTCACGGCGGGGTCATCCGGCTTTACTGCGTTGCGAGGCTTAGCTCCCAGGCGAGCCATTGGTTGACGCGCGCCTCTGGCGAGAGGGCGGCTGTGACATCGCTGACGACTGCAATGCTGTCGGCGCCAGCGGCGATGACGGCTGGAGCTATGTCAAGAGTTATCCCCCCGATGGCGGTTAACGGCACGTCGCCCACCAGACGACGCCACTCGGAAACACGTGCCAAACCTTGTGGCGCACGACCAGTGTTCTTCGTCGAAGTGCTGTAAATCGGGCCCAACGCAATGCTGTTTGGGGTCTGGGCTTGCGCCGTTTCCAGTTCGGCCAGATCATGCGTCGATAGCCCGAAACGTATCTCGCGCGCAGTCAATGTGGCGATATCCGCTTCCGCCAGATCTTCTTGTCCCAAGTGAACATATTCAGCTCCGAGGAGGAGTGCCTCGCGCCAGTGATCATTGACGATCAACAGGCACTCATGGGTGATGCAGACTTGCAATGAACGTTCGATCTGACGCCGAATTTCGTTCGAATCACCGCTTTTGTAGCGCAATTGCACGGTTCGGATGCCAAGCGGCACGAGACGCTCGATCCAGGTCGCATCTGGTAGAATTGGGTAAAACGGCGTCGGCTGCGTGCCACTTTTCGGTCGGTGGTTCATGGGGTAAATGCCAGCTGGACCTTCATCGCCTTTGACCTGTTGCTGGCGAGCTCGAACGCCTCGACGGCTCGCTCGAAAGGTAGCGTGGCTGAGATTAGTGGCCGAACATCGATCCGGCGCGAACCAATCAATTGAGCCGCGAGTGCAAACTCCTCGTGAAAGCGGAACGTGCCGCGCAATTCAAACTCCTTGGCAACGAGGACATTGATCGGCAGGGTGATCGATCCGCCAAGTCCAACCTGAACGATCACCCCGCCAGGTTTCAAGACATCGAATGCCCCAATCAGGGCGCGTTCATTGCCGGAACACTCCAGCAGGACGTCGAAGTGGCCTTTTTCTTCGCTAAACGCGCCGAGTGGGTTGGTGCCTTCGGCGACATTGATGCAGCGGTCGGCGCCAAGTGACTTAACGAGCTCAAACGGGGTTTCCGTGACGTCCGTGGCAATGATTTCGGCTGCGCCCCCACTGCGTGCCGCCATGACGCAGAGGGCCCCAATCGGACCCGCGCCGGTCACCAAAACACGTTTACCGAAAACGCTGCCGGCGCGCCGGACGGCATGCAGACAGACAGCGAGTGGCTCGCACATGGCGCCTTCGCCCGCGCTGATCCCAGCAGGCAAAACGTGACACTGATAGGCATCGACAATCATTTGCTCACGGAAGGCACCTTGAATGTGCGGAAACGGCATGGCGCTGCCATAAAACCTCATGTTTAAGCAGTGGATCGGTTGTCCCGCGTGGCACATCCGACAGGCGCGGCACGGTCGGCTCGGGCTGATGGCGACACGATCACCGACTTTGAGGCCCGTCACTTCACGGCCAAGCGCTGTGATGCGGCCGGCAACCTCATGACCGAGCGCCATCGGCTCTTTGAGCAGGATCGTGCCGATGCGGCCGTCGTGATAGTAGTGCAAATCCGAGCCGCAAATGCCGCCGCGTTCCATTTGAATCAGAACTTCTCCGCGTTCCGGTGCGGCAACCTCGATCGCGTCGAGGCGCAGGTCTTTGGCGGCGTGGACAACGACGGCGAGCATGGCAGGCTCCGAAGTTTCAATGGCCTTGTAGTTGGCCGGGATCGGCTGGCCGCGTCAACAACAGACGCGTTGCTCAATGGACCTCGACATCACCGGCGTGGTTGGTGATCTTACCCAACGGGTTGTGCAACAGCCTTTGGCGGGCATCGTCGGAAATCGTAGCTTTTTTCCATTGGCCGTTGTCATCGTGGACATGAACGTTGACGGTTTCGCCAGTGACGATGACAGCCAGATACCCTGCGATCCGAACTTCGAAACCGAGCGTGAACGAGGTGTTGCCCATCTTGGTCACTCGCGCGCTGATTTCCAGCACGTCATCGAAGCGGGCAGGCGCCTTCCATTCAATCAAGAGTTTGGCAACCTGAAACTCAAATGAGCCGTCGAACTGGCGTCGAGGCGGAAACGCCGACCGCATGAATTCCGTCGAAGCGAGGTCAAGATACTCACCGTACTTGGCATTGAATACGACGCGCTGGGCGTCGCACTCGCCGTAGCGCACGCGCATCAGATAGCGGAACGGTTGTTTCATCGGCCCGAAACTCCACGGTAAGGTGAGCGCGCTTGATTGGTGTCATCCAGATATTCGGTTCCTCGGACGCGCGCCAGAGCCGGCGCGGCGGCGAGGAGCTGCTGCCGTTATCGTGCTGGGGCCGTGGCAACTTAATCCCATTTCGCCAGGATTGTGGCTCTGCCTCCAAGTTAACCACAGGCAAAGGTAGCAACACGCCTTGCGGCGCAATAGTCGCGCGCCATAAGTGTGTCGAAGCAGAATCTGAATTGTGGCTGACTAGTGATCGCGTCGGATGCCACCGGGCCGGGATAGTTGGCACATGCAGCGCGATCCGAACGCACCTATTTTGAGCGCGATTTTTGTCGACTACGACAACATCTATCTCTCACTCAAGCGCAAAAATGAGGACGCCGCCAAGCGGTTTTCGAAGGATGCAGCCGCTTGGTTGAAAGGGCTTGAAAAGGGCCACTTGATCAACCCGACCGGCGGCATGGTGTCCCAGGTCCCACGCCGGGTTGTCCTCAATCGGTGTTACGGCAACCCGGTGCCACGGCGCAACAATGCCGACAACTCCACGGACATGAGCTCCTTTCCGTTCGTGCGGCACCATTTTCTGCGCGCCGGATTCGAGATTGTCGACTGCCCGCCGCTAACGTCGCAACAGAAAAATGCGGCCGACATCCGCATGGTCATGGATCTGCGCGATTATCTCACGCACGACACCTATTTCGATGAGTTCATCATCCTGTCCGGGGATGCTGATTTCACACCTGTCCTGCATCGATTGCGGCAGCATGCGCGTCGCACTGTCATCTACTCTAACGACCATACGGCTGCCGCTTATGCAGCTATTTGTGACGGCGAGGTCCGTGAGCTGGATTTGATTTCGCTGTTGATGGATGGTCAACTTGGAGCCGGCACGGCCCAAACGGCGGCAATTGCAGCTCCGGTCGCCGTGACGCCGTTGCAAGCCTCTGGCCCGGTGGCTCCGACACAACATCGCATCGAAGAACTGCGCCATTTGATCATGTCTGAAGTCGTGGCGGGTATTCGCGCCGCTTCGGGTCCGGTACCGCTTGAAGCGTTGGCTGACCGCGCTTTGCGCGCCATTGGTCATGAGCGCACGATTGGCACAGCTTGGGCCGGATCGGGGTCGTTTCGTGAATTGGTGCGCGCCTGCTTGCCAACGGACTTGAAGCTGTCTGATACCCCACCTTACTACGCTTTCGAGCCGCAGCGTCATGCGCTGGCTCAAGTTGCCCCTTCAATGTCACAACAGCGGGAAGCGTTGGCTGCAGCACTGCTGGACCTCGGCCCCGCCTCGCCTCGCACTGAGCGCCAGAGAGTTGAACCACAGCGCCTCGACCCGATCGAGAACTCTGGCGCGTCGTCGCAGGCGCTGGTGACCCCGGTTGATCAACGGCTGGCCCCGCCGCCCTCGCGCGCGCTTGAATCTCGAACACTCGAACCACGACATCTGCAACCGAGCGTCCATGCAGGGCCGTCGCAGACAGCAGTGTCGCCGTTGGCACCGTCTCCACTTGCCGCTCGTGCAGCTTCGTCAGAGCCGGTGATGCATCGCGCCACAGCGACGCGTGCAGCACCCGCGCTAACCTTTGGCATGTCGGCCAAGCCTGACGCAGCCCAGGCTCTCCAGAAGTCGATTGGCCGGATCCATGAGGCCTGTCAGGCACCGCCGTTGACACCGGCTGAGTATCGCACCGTCTTTGAAGCGGCGGCCCAGGAAATCAGCGAAAATGGCTTGTCTGGAGCACAGACACTGACAGCGATCAGCGAACGTGCACTGTCTTATGGCGTGAGTTTGCGCCGTGAAGACCTCCGCTTCATTCTCGACGTTGTCAGTGAACCGGACCCGTGGTTCGAACAAGGCGCGACAGCCAATCTGTTCGCAGGTCGCTTCCGTAACTTTGCTGTTGCGCGGTGCCGTGAACAGGGTTTGCAGCTATCGGCCGAAGAACTCGATCTGATCGATGCCTTGTTCACCGGAAAAGCACTGCCGAATATGGCAGCGGGGCGACCGCTGGTGCAATCTGCAGGCGGTGGAAGCTATGATGGTGCGGCGGCCTTGCCGCCAGCTGCTGGGCAGCCGCATGCGGCAACCACCCATCGGGCTCATATGCCACCACAGCAGCCCGGCCTGCCCAACCGCGAAGGCGGCGCCAGCCGGTGGTGGGCGGTCGAGGATGGCCGCGAACAACACACGGATCAGCGCCTGGCTGCCGATTCGGGCGAAGCCCAGTCCGCGGCAGGCGAAGATGACTTCCCGCGCATTGTCCGGTCTCGCCAGCGCGGCTGATGGACCTGGATGGTCTGGTCATGAATTGACAAACGAGGCTCAAGTCACGTCCGTGGCTTGGGTCCCTTGTTGTCATATTTGTCGAGGACATGACGTGCCCGCTCAACAACGCTGTCGGCGATGGCCGCGTGGCCTTCGGCAGTCGGATGGAAAGCCCCCGAATAAGTCGCGGCGAGCAGCAGCTGCACCCACTGATAACCCTGGTTTTTCAAGACTGTTTGCAGCAGCGATTCAGTCACATGAAAATTGCCGGTCATGAACGCATCGTTGGGCGTGCGGAACCAGCGTTGTCGCGAGGCGTACGAGCGCCAGTCGGCTGGATTGAACGGCTCCCACTTGCCATCGATTTTGCGCGGCATGCGCAAGTCATCCGCCGATGAGAACGCGCTTTCAGTCCAACCCGCACAGATACCTCGGCCGCGGAATCCCGCGACGTGCGCGTCGGCCAACGTCCAGCCATGTTGTTTCGCGCTCGCTTTCATGATCTGCAACATGCGCTGGGCAGCTGTCTCGCCTTCCCGGGCTTTAGCCTCCGACAACTGAAAGTCCGACAATACGGTCATGCCGGCCTGCCCGTCGGGGCATTGCGAACGGCCATCTTCAAGCACCGAAAGCGGCGGGTATGCGGTCAAGATAACGCGATCGCTTTCGTTCCACGGCAAATGCAGAATGTTGTGAAACGCGCGATTGAGAGATTTGTAGCGGTCGTCGAGCAGGTCAAGGCCAGCTTGCGCTTCCTTGAAGCCGTGGACTTGGCCGAACCAGCCACCCAGACTGCGCAACGATGATTGGTCGGCGAGAACGGCATTGGCGACAAGCCGTGAGAAACCGATGTCATTGCCACCGATGGACAGAAAGATGAGGTCAACCTTACGGGCTTTTTCCGCATCGCACTTTTTCAGCACGAGACCTTTCAGTTCCGGGATTTTTTCCTGCATGTGGTAGGCTTCGGGCAGGTCCAGCTCTCTCACTTCAGCGGTGCCGCATTGTGCCTCTGCGGCGGCTGAGATCTGGGACAGTTGCGGAGGGTTTGGAACCCATTCGTGGCCCTTATAGCGCAGGAACAGACCGAACGTGGTTTCAGCGCCCGAGCAAGACACGCCGGCATAGGTCACGGCGCGATGTGGGTCTTCGATGGCCAACTGGAGTGCTGCGCGCAATTGATGCGAGTACAGCGAACGATGGCAGGCCTGATCCATCCACCGGGCATTCTCGTTGACAAATTGCTTGTCGCCAACTGTCTGCCATTCACCGATGCGGGCGGGATAGCCAATCAGAGCTTGGTCCTTGCGACGCAAGCCGTAGTCAGCCGTCCGTTCACGTGAGAATCGGACGGGCACGTCAGGATTGCCCTCGCCTGAAGCGAAGCTGTCGCCAAATGCCAGAACGAAAAGGTCCTTCACTTTGGCACCGGTGGCAGCGATCTGACGGCCTCCAACTTCAACGGTGATCTTGGCGCCTGCCGGATAAGGGATCTCCAGGAGCACCGGGGTGTTGCATGGCACTGTGATCGAGGCGCCGCGCTTGCGTCCGCCGATCGGGGCCGTCAACCAGGTGCAATCAATGCTGTCGGCATCAGCAATATCAGCGATATCGGCGCGAATTCTATGGGCTTTAGGATGGGCATAGTCGGCCACTTCCGGGCAGGCAAACTTGTTATCTTTGCTATTCCAGCAGGTGCTGAGAAACATATGCGCAGCCCAACCATCAGCATGACGCTCCGATAGGACTCGCTCGGCCGACAATACCGGGTTTTGCCGCTCATCCTCTGACAACGCCTCATACGTCGCGCGGTGGATTTCCGTATCGGTCGCCTCGGTGAACAGGCGAAATGCATTGTCGACGCGCCACTTGATGGTTGGCTCAGCGCGCGCGGCTCCTCCAGCCAACCCGACGGCCAGTACAAAAATGCCAAGCACCCAGGGCCATCGTGACATTAAACCCATTCCTCGGAGCATGTCGTTTCCTGCAGCTGTCATAGTCCAAGCCAATGCGACCGTGCAATCCGCCATGCCCTCGCAAACGGCAAGGGCTCGACGATGGTCTGCAGAACCTCGGATTTGTTCCGCCTGAGGACACGCAGATAGGCAGGGATCATGGCAAGTGGAAGGAGAGCGGTTCGCTGGGCCTTCGAAAGTTCACGGGATTGAGCTCTTGCGGCAGCTGCTGCGGCTTCAATGTCACGGATAATGTGGGCAAAGAGCGCTTGTGCTTCGGTTGTTGTGTGTCCGTGCAACAGGTCGTCAACGCTTGTGTTGGTCTGCTGCAACAGTGAAAGCGGCAGGGGCAAGCGCCCTTTTGCAAGACTCTTCGGCAGAAGGCTCAGGATGCGCGTCATGCCAAAGGCTTGACCGGCCGTATCAGCCAAAGTCGCGGGTACTTCTGCTTTCAGAATCTGCAGGGCCAGCGCAAACGGCGCCGCCTCGGTCTTGTTGAGATAACCACGGAAGGCTGCGTCGTCGGCCATTGGGTCGTCATATAAATCAAAGGCGCGGGCCTCGGTCATCGCAACTAGCACGAGTTTGGGCAGGCAATGGTGTCTCGTCGCAGCGCCCAACGCATCAGCGATGGCATGGCCGGAGGGAGCACGATGATCGAATCCGTCAATGGTTTCGCGCCACCACTGCAGTCGCACCTCACCCATCATTGGTTCCTTGACGAGATGAGGGATCCGCCGCATCTCAGCCGTGAAGGCAGCGACTGCCAGCAAATCCGCACGCATGTCTGCGGGCGCAAGCAGCGCTGCCAGGTAGCGCTCAGGTTCGCCGTCGCGAGCGGCGGCAACAACATCGGGATGGGGGAGTGCGGGCAAGAGTTCACCAGATCGGGTTGAGGCGGCAAGGTCACGAGAGTGTGTTAAGTTTGGGCTCCAAAGGGAGAGGACCATGACCCTTGCGGCTCCGCGCGCCATTCAGACCTTTGAGGTCAGCCTGAAAGCATTCATCGTCCGCGACAAGCGGGTCTTGCTGCTACAGGAAGCCGATACCGGCTATTGGGAGTTGCCAGGCGGGCGTATCGATGTCGGAGAGGAGCGATTGGCGCATGCAGATATTTTGCGCCGCGAGATCGCCGAAGAGCTTGGGGCCGCATTCGTCGTTGACCCGCGGACTGGGGTGGTGACATGGGTGCGACAACGGCCCACCGATCAGGTGTTTCAACTGCTCGTCGCACGCCACTGTCGATATCATAGCGGACAACTCGAACTCAGTCACGAGCACAAAGCTCACTGTTGGGCGATGCCAATTGAATGGACCGATCTGGAATTCCCACCGCTGTCAGATTATCCGAACGCTTTGCAGCAACTATGGCAATTGACTGAGTCAGAGTGATGAGCTGGCGGCGTTGCAGCCTTCGTCAACGTCCGGCTTTCACCTGCAGATGGCGCTGCAGCGAGGCGGCGGCATCGACATAGGCCTCTTGGCGTTCGACACTCCAATAGCGCAACTCGGAGATCGGAATGACTTTGCCAGTGACGGCGCAACGGACGAAATCACCCGAGCCTGGGTCATGCTTGAACTCGGCATCCAGATAACGCACGCGGGCCTCGCCTTTGAGGCCGATCAGACGATTGAGGGAGTTCATGTGGCGGCCAGTCCTGCGGAGGTTTGAAGTTGATGACGATGGAGTGGGCAGCTGCCATTGCCCCGGCTACATCCGGGGTGGCACGTGAAACCACCACGTCTGCAGCTGTTTGACGGCCATCTCGCCGATCAAAAGACAGCCAAAACCGAACAGCACTAAGCCCGCGATCCGGTTCATGCGCCCCAACCATGCGGCGTCGACGTCATGACGGAACCGACTGATGAGACGCGAAACCACTAGCCAATAGCAGAGACTGCCTCCCATGACAGCTGCGGCCATCGTGAAGGCGTCAATGTAGGATGAGACTTCGACAAACGTTGAGATGCCCCCGAACATGGCGATCAAACCAAGAACCGCACCAGGGTTGGTGATCGTCAAAAAAAACGCCTTCGGAATGTCCCACACAAAGTCCAGCAAGCTGGCTTTGGCGGCATCGGTCGCAGACGTAAACTCGGGTTTTTCAAAGTACAGCTTGGCGCCCGCGACCATCAGGGCCAGGCCGCCGATGATTTGGATAACCGTGCGGTAGTCCCGAATCGCACCAGATATGGCATTGACGCCCAAAGCTGCTGCCAAAGCGATCAACCCGTCGCCCAGGAGAATACCAAGCCCCATCGCAAGGCCGCCGAAGTAGCCACGCTCAACGGCACGCTGCAGACCCAATAAGTTAACCGGCCCAATCGGCAGAGCCACCAGAATGCCGATCAGCATGCCAATCGGTATGATCAAAGGGTTTGGGATGTACGCCATTGCGCTGTTATGCCATCACGCCAAACAGCTGAGCCGGCCGAACCGTGTGGGAATACCGGCGCGGCTCGCCCCAGCCGCAATCCGATGGCCTAAGGCTTGGCAACTGCCAAGGCGGGTTGTGAAGACTCGCAAACAGGATCCTCCCGGATGCACTTCGCGCAGCGACTGCAGCTCAAAGCCTGGACCTCAGTCGTACCGGCGTTGTGCGGGCTTGTCTATGC
>JAYSUN010000288.1:0-1715 GCA_043719045.1 Hyphomicrobiaceae bacterium
CCCGGCCACGTGCCGATCCACAAGATCAAGATCAACATGGACAAGCAGCTGAAGGAGTGCGGCGAGGCCCCTTTCTACACGCTTGGGCCTCTGACCACCGACATCGCGCCCGGCTACGACCACATCACATCGGGCATCGGCGCCGCCATGATCGGCTGGTTCGGCTGCGCCATGCTCTGCTATGTGACACCGAAGGAGCACCTGGGGCTGCCTGACCGCGATGACGTCAAGGTCGGCGTCATCACCTACAAGATCGCGGCGCACGCGGCCGACCTCGCCAAGGGGCACCCGGCCGCACAACTTCGCGACGACGCACTGTCGCGCGCGCGCTTCGATTTCCGTTGGCAGGACCAGTTCAATCTCGGCCTCGATCCGGACACCGCCCGCGAGATGCACGACGCGACGCTTCCGAAAGACGCGCACAAGGTGGCGCACTTCTGCTCCATGTGCGGCCCGAAGTTCTGCTCGATGAAGATCACACAGGACGTGCGCGATTACGCGGCGAAGCAGAACGCCGGCGTTCCGGATATGGCGGCAGCACAAGCCGGCATGGACGAGATGTCGAAGAAGTTCCGCGACATGGGCGGCGAGATCTACCACGACGCCGAGAAGGTGAAGGCGAGCAACAAGACGCTTGGGTGAGGCTCTGGTGGCTCTGGTGTCTGGCTTCAGCCTGACACCGCCAACCGACGCATCTCCGACGCCACCCGCTCGCGAGCGACACAACAAGGATCGGCGACGATGTCCGACATCATCATCGTCGCCGGTCCAAACGGTGCTGGAAAGACAAGCTTTGCACGTGAGTTGCTCGGTGCCGCCCTTGGCACTTATTCTTTTGTAAATGCCGACGAGATCGCACGTACTTTACGCACTGCAGACGCCGAGGCTGCGACAGTCAACGTTGCTGCTGCCCGCGTAATGCTCAAGAAGATCGACACGCTGACCACCGCACGTCGCGACGTAATGTTCGAAACCACTCTTGCGACATTGATCTACAGACACAAAATTCCCAATTGGCAGTCCGCCGGATATTCGGTCGGCCTGATTTACTTGCGACTTCCAGTTGTAGAGACTGCGATCGCTCGCGTGGCACGTCGCGTCGCCGCGGGTGGGCATGATATTCCCGAAGCGACAATTCGACAGCGCTTTATTCGAAGCCTCGACTATCTTGATAAGCACTACAAACACATAGTTGACGAGTGGCAGGTCTATGACAGCCTCGAAGGAAAACATGTGTTGGCAGAGTCACGGAGCAATCAATGAGCAAAGTGCTCGATGCAAGTAAAGTGGATGCTGCGCTGCAGCGAGCCGCCACGGCGGGCGTCAGCGGGGAACTCGCCGAGCGAGCTGGAAAATTCGACCTGGAGCATCGGTACATTGCCGCACTGGGAGAGCGGGAGGGTGAGATCGTTGTGACTCTGATCTGCGACTACCTGGAACTCAGGGATGTTTGGCAGGTCTACTCCGAACTATTTGAGGGCGACAATAAAACAGTCGACCTCCTCAATTGGTGCGCCAACGAAACATTTGGCATTGTCCAAGAGGAATTGCAAAAAATATTGATTGTTCGAATTTATCGATTCTTTGACAAGCCAAGCAATGCTCTATCATTTGAGCGATTGAGTGATGTGAAGAATAAGTACCCGCTTGTTCGCAAGCATATTGATGAAGCCAAGCAAGCCGTGACCGGAAAATTTGCAAACTGGCGTCATGAG
>JAYSUN010000289.1:0-13670 GCA_043719045.1 Hyphomicrobiaceae bacterium
CATCAAAGCGCATCTGCTCGCCGCTGCTCGATGGGATCAGCCCTGCGCCGACCGCTTGTGACAAGGCCAGCGGAATTTCAAGTGCGCCCGGCACCGTCACGATTTCCCAGGTCACGCCATTGGCGTCCATTTCGGCAATGGCGCCGTTCAGCAGCGCGTTCCCGATCTGGTCGTAATAGCGTGCCTCGATGACGAGGATATGCGCTTTGATGGACGCGCCATCACTCGCGCCGCCAGTGCTTCTGCCCGCCATAGTATCGCCTATCTGTGCACGTGTTGCGGGCCAATGCGAGATTTTTGTCGATCAATCGATTTTACGCGTGCCCACGATCTTCAGGCCGTAGCCGTCGAGCCCTACGTAGACCGAGGCAGGGGAGTTGGACAAGAGGATCATTTCGCTGACGCCAAGATCGCGCAGGATTTGAGAGCCGATACCGGTCTCGATCTGGCGCCGTTCACCGCTTTTGCCTCGGGCCGCAGGATTGTTGCGATCGGTCAGCCACGATGACACGGCCTTCGGCTGCAGGTCACGGATCAGGACGACAACGCCGCGCTCTTCCTTGGCGATCAACTCCATCGACCGCTGCAGGGTGGCCGACGAGCCGGGCGCCACCTCGATACCGAGCAGATCTTGCGACGGATTGACGGCATGCACGCGCACGAGAACCGGTCCCGGCTTCGACAGATCGCCTTTGACCAGCGCCACATGCTCGACCGGATCGACGGTCGTTTCATAGACATGCATGCTGAACTGACCGCCAAAGGCGCTGTCAACGGTGGCCGTCACAATCGGCTTGACGATTCGATCATGGCGCAGGCGATGGGCGATCAAATCCTCGATCGTGCCGATTTTGAGATTGTGTCGCTGCGCAAAGGACACCAGATCTGGCATCCGCGCCATGCTGCCATCGTCATTCATGATTTCGCAGATGACACCGGCGGGCGACAAGCCGGCCATGCGGCACAGATCGATGCTGGCTTCAGTGTGCCCGGCGCGGACGAGGACGCCACCTTCGCGCGCAATCAACGGGAACACATGGCCGGGGGAAACCACAGCCGTGTGATCCTTGGTCGGGTCGATTGCGGTTGCGATGGTCAGCGCCCGGTCGGCGGCGGAGATGCCCGTTGAAATGCCGTCACGGGCTTCAATCGAGACTGTGAAAGCCGTCCGCATGCGTGCCTTGTTCGAGCGCGCCATGGCCTCGAGCCGCAACTGCTCGCCGCGCTGTTCGGTCAGCGTCAGGCAGATCAGGCCCGAGCCGTTCTTGGCCATGAAGGCGATGGCATCAGGCGTCGCCATTTGGGCGGCCATGACCAGATCGCCTTCATTTTCGCGGTCTTCGGCATCGACCAGAACGACCATCCGGCCATTGCGCAGATCTTCAAGGATCTCCTCCGTTGAAGAAACGAACCCCATGCCTTCGGAATACTCCACACGCTTCAAGAAGGCGGTCATCGTCTCAACTCCAGGTCTGCGCTGATGGCCATCTGCTACCCGATGACCGCTGATCAGTGGCCGCGTTCCAGCGGTTGCATGCCATAACGTGAAGTGTACGCGTTGGGGCCGTACAGCGCAATCAAGTCGCGGGGGCAAGTCACGGCATGCCGCACTTGCAGCATGACGGGGGTAGCACGGCGGCGTCGAGCGGACTATTTCAACAGCCTGCTAGTGCCGATGGTTCCCCGACCGGTCGAGGTGAGCAGAACGGAAGGCTTGTGCCGATAGGGCCAATAGTGCCAATAGTGCCAACAGCTGCAGTGTCCGACCTTTTGGCACGATCGGCGGTATTGGCAGTCGGCATCGGGCGCCACTGAGCAAATGGTGCCTTGCAATCCTGGCACAGGCCCGCACCCTGAAACTCAAGAGCGACCTCGTGTTTCCCTCACGCTTCGACAAGTCACTGTCCGACATGACGTTCACGAAGCTGCTGCGCGACGCCAAACTCGACGCTACCGCCCACGGCTTCCGCGCCAGCTTCAAAGTCTGGGCGTCGGAATGCGCCAAGGCGCCCCACGAGGTTTCAGAAGCCGCCCTCGCCCACAGCATCGGCAACAAGGTCGTCGCGGCGTACTTGCGGACGGATTTCCTGGAGGAGCGGCGAGCGGTGATGGAGGCGTGGGCGGGGCATTGCGCTGGTCGTGCCGAAGGCGGAGCAGCCCGTTCGACCTCTGCGACGCCCGTCGCCTGATGAGGACGCGACGCGGAGAATGCCGTCATCGAGGCGCTTTCATCTTCCGCACCGGGATTTTCGAGTTGGTGCTGTCGGTCATCCACCAACAGCGGACACTCGGCCGTTGGAGCACGATAGCAACTTGAACGGGTCACTCCCTTGGTACGCGAAGTCACATAAAGCCGCTGCCAAGCGCTTCTCTGAGCAGCGCGAATCAGCCGACGTAAGCGTTGACACATATCTCGGAACTAAATAAGAACATGTTTCGAGCGCAACGAGTCCGAGACCCGCTGCATAACCTCATCGATTTTGGTGCAAACCATTTCGAGGACGCGATGTGGCGCGTCGTTCAGACAAGGGCTTTTCAACGACTACGACGAGTCAAGCAGCTAGGGCTCTCGGAGTTTGTCTACCCGGGCGCGACGCACTCGCGGTTCGCTCTTAGTCTTGGCGTGTTCCACACGGCGCGATTGCTCATGAAGATTGTAGAAGAACATCTTGGGGAGGCACGATGGAGAGGAAACCAAGCCCAGCATGCCCTCGCCGCCGCACTTGTGCATGACGTGGGACATGGTCCTTTCAGCCACGCGTTCGAAGCGGTGGGCAAGCGGATGAACCTGCAGCTCGCCAACCATGAGCGGATCAGCGATCGGCTGAATCGCGATGGTGAGATCAGTCAAGTATTGGACGCCCAGCTTGGAAGTGGTTTTGCAACCAACGTAGCAGATGTGATCAAGCAAGGTCCTGGCAGCATCTACAGCGCGGTCGTATCGAGCCAATTCGATGCTGATGGCCTTGACTACATGCGTCGCGATCGACTGATGACGGGCACCCAGCATGGGGCCATCGACTTCGATTGGTTGATGGCCAATCTTGAGGTGGGTAGCGTTCCATACGGCGTCGATGAGAAGAAGGTGGGCGAAGTTGAGACGTTCGTACTCGGGCCTAAAGCTGTTTACGCGGCCGAGACTTACGTGTTGGGACTCTTTCAGCTGTACCCGACAGTGTATTTTCACAAGGCGACGCGAGGCGCCGAGAAGATCCTTGGCGAGCTTCTCTTTCGAGTGATGAGCCTCGCAAGCAGCGGTGACTGGCGAAGAACCGGCTTGCCGAACAAGCATCCGCTGCTGGCCTTCGCGAAGAGCCCGGACAAACTGGATCGCATGTTGGCGCTCGACGATACTGTGTTGTGGGGCGCCTTGAGCTTTTTAGCGGATGCAAGTGATGAGACGATCAAAAGCTTGGCCACGCGCTTGCGGGATCGGCAGTTGTACAAGTGCATCGACGTGCGCGAACGGTTGCGCATGAAGTTAGGTGAAGATGCGAAGGAGGAGGTTGTCGAGCAGGTGTGCCAGAAGGTAGACGCAAAAATCGCCGAGTGGCTCGCCTCGAAGACCGACGTCGCTCCTAGGATCATGACGGACAAAGCCGATCGAGAACCATATAGGCAGTTCCAAGACTCAAAAGGGCCGCTCAACCAGATTCTGATCAAGACCAGCAGCGGCGAACTGGTCGACTTGTTCAAACGTTCCAAGGTCGTTGCAGCGATTGGCACATTCAAGCTGTATCGCGTGTACGTGAGCGACGATGAGGCGTGGCTGTTCGTCGAGCAGACAATAGACGCGGAGGGGAGCAATGGCGGCGCGAACTAATGAGAGACGTGAGTACGAACGGGTCGTGCAGATCGTGTCGGCTTCCGGCGGTCGCGTCGTTCAGGGGGACAAAACTCAAGTCAATGCCTTGTTCCCCATCGGTCGACGTGACAGGCGCGATCGATCATGCGAACGTGACATCAGACACGCAATCTGTGGGGCCGAACATGGTTCAATTTAACGATTTGTGGTACCGTCATCCAGCGAACCTCGCGACGCAATATCCGTGCGTGGCGCCGCATCCTCTCAACAATCTGGAAGGCAAGTCGATCGCGCAGGGTTTTCCTGTGTTCGGCAACCAGTGTGCCATTCGCATGGGCGTGTGCCTGAAGCATGCGGGTGTCAATCCAAGCCAGCTCGGCGGCCTCACCTATTGCGGCGTGCATGGCAGTGACGAGATGCACATCATCCGCGCGCAAGATCTGGCAGATGCGTTGGCACGTGGCAACATTCCAGGCATCGGTCCGGTGCAACGGATGACCGGTGCCGATGCCAAAGACTTCTACCCCAAGATCCTCGGCCGAACCGGTATCATCTATATTAAGGACTATTGGCGCCGTGCCGGCGAAGCTCAAGCGACGGGCGACCACATTGACGTTTGGAACGGCTATCGGTCGTCAACGAAGTGGCTGATGGAATGGTTTTCCTGGACTGGTTACTATTCCAACTATGCTGAGGCACGTGAAATCTGGTTTTGGGACGTCAAGTGAAGGAGCGGCTCGCATGCGTTATGTAATCGCCATGGGCACCGCGGTTCTGTTTGCGGCGCTGGCGACGATGTTTCTATCCTCGCCGATCGCGAGTTGGGTGGTGCGCCAGTACACCTTTGAAAGCCCGGATACGGTGGCAGCGTTACATGCCGCGACTTTTATGGTCTGTAACGTCACTGCGCTGGTGTTCGGCTTCTTGGTCGGCTGGGTGGCGGGCGCACGCTGGAAAGAGCAATGAGAGACGGTTCAAGACAAAGCTTTGGTCTCCTGGACGGCCGCGAGATCCGCGAAGTTTCGCTTGTCACAGATCAGGCGGAAGCCAAGATCATCGAATATGGTGCGGTCGTGCGCGATCTGGTCGTGCGCAAGCCCGATGGTCAGAGGCAACGCGTCGTGTTGGGGCTCAACACAGTTGCAGACTATGTCGATCATGCGCCACACTTCGGCGCGATCGCCGGGCGCTATGCCAATCGCATCCGCAGTGGCCAATTTATGCTTGACGGAGTGGCACACCAATTGGTCTTGAATCAGGATGGTCGGCACCATTTGCATGGCGGCGGAGCCTCTGGTTTTGGCAAGCAGCCTTGGACAATCGTGCATCATGACAGGGCGTCGGTGACGCTGGTGCACGTCTCCCCTGACGGCATCAACGGCTATCCGGGGACTGCTCACATCACTTGCCGCTATACGCTGATCGGCATGACGCTGCGGATTGAACTTTGGGGCACGACGGACAAGCCGACGGTCATCAATCTCTGCCATCACTCGTATTTCAATCTCGATGGTGGCGCGGACATTCTCGATCACACGCTCGCAGTGCGTGCGAATGTCATGACACCGACGGATGCCGACCTAATTCCCAATGGCGAACTGAAGGCCGTTAGCGGGACACCGTTTGATTTTCGAGTGCCACGCCCCGTGCGCCTTACGGCAGAAGATGGTCAACGGCATTGGTACGATCACAATTTCATACTTCGCCGCGAAACGTCAGAGGCCAGCGTTGCCTCGGGTCTGCGAATGGCCCACGCGGCAACGTTGGCATCGGCAAAATCGGGACTCGCACTGGAGTGTTGGACGACGGAGCCGTGCCTGCATGTCTATGATGGCTTCAAATTGAATCTTGCTGTGGCCGGCCTTGACGGCACACGTTACAAGGCCAATGCCGGGCTGTGTCTTGAGCCGCAGCATGCGCCGGATAGCCCGAACCTTCCGCACTTTCCGACCACCGTGCTGCGCCCTGGCGAGCTGTATCGGCAGGTGACGGAATACCGGTTTGACGACGTGTCCGGAACGTAGTGCGGCCACCACGACACGACCATCGACACTCAAGAGGCGGCTGCCAGTGATGACGACCCAACTCCGCTACGGCATCATCGGCGCAGGCATGATGGCCCGCGAACATGTGCGCAATCTCGCGCTTATTTCCGGCAGTTCAGTGACCGCCATTGCCGATCCAGACCAGGGCTCGCAGACCAGTTGCGCGGCTGAGATTGCCAAACACTTGAACGGCGATCCCAAGATCTTTGCCGATCACCGCGACTTGCTGGCTTCGGGGTTGGTCGATGCGTTGATCATTGCCAGCCCGAACGATACGCACAAGGCAGTGCTCGATGATGTTTTTGCGGCCAAAACGAAATTGCCGGTGCTGTGCGAAAAACCGATCGTAACACGGCATGACCACATCGCACCGCTGGCGGCGGCGGCGGCGGCCCACGGTCGCCCAATCTGGACGGCAATGGAATACCGCTACATGCCGCCGGTCGCTGAATTGATTCAACAGGTGCGCTCTGGCGTCGTCGGGCAATTGCGCATGCTGTCGATCCGCGAACACAGGTTTCCTTTCTTACAGAAAGTTGGCGATTGGAACCGGTTCAACGAGCGCACCGGTGGGACACTGGTTGAGAAATGTTGCCACTTTTTCGATCTGATGCGTTTGATAACGGTCAGCGAACCGGTGCGCGTCTACGCGTCGGGTGCTGCAGACGTCAATCATCGCGATGAAAGCTATGCCGGACGCGCGCCAGACATCATTGACAATGCGTATGTGATTGTGGATTTCAAGAATGGCGTGCGCGCGATGCTCGATCTCTGCATGTTTGCGGAAGGTGCGTACTTTCAAGAAATCATCGCGGCAACTGGCGATCGCGCACGGATCGAAACGTTCGTGCCGGGTGTGCGGCGGTTTTGGCCTGCGACCGAAACCGAGCGACACGCCGAGATTGAGGTTTCGCCGCGCAAGCCGCAGGGCCCACACCGGCGGCCCGTGCCCGTTGACGAAAAAATTCTTCTTGCCGGTGAGCATCACGGCTCGACGTATTTTCAACACCTCGGTTTCCGTCGGGCTGTGCTCGAGGGTGCCGCTGTCGAGGTCACAGTTGCCGATGGGTTGATGGCGGTTGCGATCGGCATGGCGGGCGAGCGGTCAATCGCCGAGGGGCGCGCGGTCATGCTGGACGGATTGACCCTGAAGTAAGGCCAGCTTTAGAGCATTTTCCGGTTAAGTGGAGTCCGGTTAACCTCAGAAAATGCGACCAACAAAGAGACGAGAGCGCTGCCTCGATCCACATCATCTGGCAAGCGCTCGATGCGCGTGTTCACCACGTCGGACGGCAGCCCCAGTGCCGACACACCGTGGCTCGAATTGTGCGAGCCCTGGCTGGCGCCAAGTGCTAGTGTGCGAGAGCGAGGCTGCCGCCCATGCGCGCCGATAGGATGCTGCGGACGATGTCGACTGAAAAACACCACGTCGCCGTGATTGGCGCGGGGCCCGCTGGGCTGATGGCCGCACAGGCTTTGGCGCATGGCGGGTGCCGCGTGACTGTCATTGAACGTATGCCCTCGGTTGCGCGCAAGTTCTTAATGGCCGGGCGCGGCGGCCTCAACCTCACGCACAGTGAGCCGCTGGAGCCGTTCTTGACCCGTTACGGCGCAACGGTTGACCCGCGCGTCGCGGCCGCCATTCAAGCCTTTCCACCAAGAACTCAGATCAAGTGGGCCGAGGGGCTGGGACAACCGACCTTTGTCGGGACCTCGGGCCGCGTCTTTCCCAAGGCAATGAAGGGCTCGCCGTTGCTGCGCGCTTGGCTTAAAAAACTCGACGGCCAGGGCATCGCAATCCGCACGCGCACGACGTGGCTGGGTTGGGGTGACGACGGCACGATCCTGCTGCAAGCCGACGGCGCCGAGGCTCCAACCGCTGAAAAATTCGATGCGGTGGTGATGGCGCTCGGTGGCGCCAGTTGGCCGCGCCTTGGTGCCGATGGCAGTTGGCAAGCGGTTCTGATGGCCGCTGGTATTCCCGTCACTCCACTCGAGCCCGCAAACGCAGGCGTCATCGTGCCTTGGTCGGACTTGATGCGCACCCGTCACGCTGGCACGCCTCTGAAACGCATTGCACTCAGCGTCGGCGAGCAGACATTTCGCGGTGAAGCCATGGTCACCCGTGACGGGCTGGAGGGGGGTGTCATTTACGCAGCAAACGAGGCCATCCGAACCGCGTTGAGCCACGGGCCTGCCACACTGATGATCGACTTGCGTCCCGAAACGAAACCCGAGACGCTTGCAGCTCGGATTGCGCAAGCAACATCATCCAAGCAGTCTTTGTCGAATACGCTGCGTAAGACCATTGGGCTGTCGGCTGCCGCGGTCTCGCTGTTGCATGAATTAAAAATGACGTTGCCACGGGATCCGCTGGCGCTGGCAGCGCGCATCAAGGCTGTGGCAGTGACCGTCACCGGGTTTGCTGGCATGGCACGCGCAATCTCGACGGCCGGCGGCGTCGCTTTTGAGGGCATCGACGAAAACTGGATGATGCAAGCGCGGCCTGGCGTGTTCGTTGCCGGTGAAATGCTGGATTGGACGGCACCAACCGGCGGGTATCTACTTACGGCGTGCTTCGCGACCGGCCGTGCGGCCGCTGAAGGTTGTCTGGCCTATCTCAACGCAAGCGCACCAGCATAACGCCGAGCATCACCAAAGCTCCAGCGACGATGCGCACCGGCAGCACCGGTTCACGCAAAAACGTGACACCGATGACGGCTGCAAACAGCACGCTGGTTTCGCGCAGTGCCGCAACGAGTGCGATCGGTGCGCGGCTCATGGCCCACAGGGCGATGCCGTAGGCTATCAGCGACATGGCTCCACCGGCCAGAACCAGGGCCCAGGTCTTGAGCGGATGTCGCAATACGGCTGATCCCCAACGGAACAAGCCAAAGATCAGCATCATGACGCCGTCCAGTAGCATCAACCAGATAATATAGGGGAGCGGATCCAACGCTGTGCGAACACCGATCCCATCCACCAAAGTGTAGGCAGCGATCGAGGCTGCACACAGGATCGCAAAGCCGATGCCGCGTTGATCGAAGACCGCACCTTTGCGCCCGCCTCTCAGAGAGAGCAGCAGTATCCCACTGGTCAGGATGAAGATGCCGATGACACCGGTTTGGCTGACCCCTTCGCCGATGATGAGTGTCGAGCCGATGGCGGTCAGCATTGGCGCAGTGCCGCGTGCAATCGGATAGACCTGTCCAAGGTCACCGGTGCGGTAGGCCTCGCCTAAGGTGAAATAGTACGCGACATGAATGACGAGCGACGCGGCGATGTAGGGCCAGGCCGCGTTCGGCGGTAGTGGATAGAACGGCGCAAACGGTAACGCCCAGGCGCCGCAAGCAATCGAGATCAACGTGATCGCGAGCAAAGGCTCGAGGTTGAGTTTGATGATCGCGTTCCAACCCGCGTGTAGCGCCGCGGCGCATAGGACAGCCAGAAATACGGTCGTGTCCATCAGTGAGCCGGAATGTGCGGGAGGACAGTGGCGGATCGGCTACCGGCTTACACGACTGACTCTCCTGTGTCGCGTAGGTTGAGCGCCGCGGGGCAGGGCTGCCACGGTTTCGCAATGTGACAATTAAGTGACGTGACTGTTTTATACGGGCGTCAGGCAAGAATTGACGTTTCTCGCGACAGTTTTAGCACGCTAAAGTAACGGTAAGAGTTGCGTTGCGGGGAAATCCAGTGAAAGTCGCGTCAATTTTGCGTACCAGCTGCGCGGCAGTGGCCATGTTTTGTGCATCTGCTGCATCTGCACAACAAGTCACTTTGCCGACCGGCGGACGGATCGTCACGTTCGGCGATAGCTTGTCCGACAACGGCAATTTGCTGGCACTGACCGGCAACCCACCAGCGCCTTACTTCAATGGCCGCTTCTCCAACGGTCCGGTCTGGACTGAATTGATCGCGGGCGGCACCATGAACCAGCCGTTCGTGACCGGCATCGTTACAGGGCATGTCAACCTCGCGTTCGGCGGCGCACGCACCGATGACGCGATGAACCTGAATGGTCCGATCCCCAGCACCAACCTGCAGCTCGGCACATACCAGGCCCTGGGCGGGCAATTTGGCGCCAAAGATACGGTGACCGTCCTCGGCGGGGCGAACAACATCTTCCAGTATTTTCAGAGCGCCGGCGCCGGCGCCAATCTCGCAGGCATTCAAGCAACGTCAGTCAGCTCGGCCAATGACATCGCCAACCTGGTCAATCTCATTGCCGTTGGTGGGGCCGGCCGGATTCTCGTGTCCAATCTGCCTGACATCGGTGCCGCCCCGGCTTACAATGGCAATCCAGCCACCGCAGGTGCGGGCTCAGCGGCCTCAACAATATTCAATACCGCTCTAAACTCCTTGATCTCGTCGGTTGCTGCGGCGCGCCCAGGCACGAATATCGTCCAGATGGATCTGGCAGGTGCATTCAGTGTCATCCGCGCCAACGCGGCGTACTTTGGCTTTGGCAACATCACGCAAGGTTGCATCACGGTCATTGCGTGCGTGACCGGCAATACGGCGACCCAAAACACGTATTTGTTCTGGGACAGCGTGCATCCGACGGCCGCCGGGCATCGGTTGATTGCCCTGTATGCAGGATTGCTACTGAACCCCGAAATCGGCTCTGCCCGCGCGGCACCACTCGGCAACTTTGTCATTCACGGGCGCCAGACCGCGGCTGATGATACACTCGGCCGTTCGCAAGGCTGGGCGATTGGCCAATATGAGCGCCAGAACGGGCTATGGGCGACGGTCACCGGATCACACGCAAACGTGGACGCGCAAGGTGTGGTTCCCGGTTATCGCTCCAACATCGGCGGGATGCGCGTTGGTCTCGACAAGGCCGAAGGCGACACGTTGATGGGCGGGTCGGTTGGTTTTAACGCCGGTTCGATCAGTGGTCTGTTACGCTCCAGCGTGGCTTCAGTTGAAGCGGACGTGTTTGCGACCAAGCGCTTTGGCGCATACTACGTCTCGGGCACAGTCGGTGCCGGTTGGACCGGCTTTGAATCGATTGAACGCAACACGGGGTTTGGCCCAGTTGACGCCACCGGCAGCACGTCAGCCTTGCAGGCCTCAGCGGCCGTCGAGGCCGGAATGATAACCAAAGTCGGCGGGCTCACGATCGCGCCGTCATTCCGGGTCGGTTATGTGCACGCGGCCATCAACGGCTTTACCGAAACCGCTCCGATGCTTGGTATGGCATTTCAGGATCGCAGCATAGATGCCGTCATTGGTGGCGTCAAAGTTCGTGTCTCCACGCCGATGGCGCTCGGCAGCATGTCGGGCGTGGCATTCGGCGAGCTCGGCTACGAACGGATCCTGTTCGAGCATCAGGACTCGATTGCAGCGCGCTTTATCAACAATACCGCACAGCCCTTCTCCACATCGGCCGGCGATCTATCTGCTCGCGGTATCAGCGCCAAAATCGGTTATGATACCAAGGTCACCGCGACAACGCATCTGTCATTGTCTTATGGCGCATCGATGCAAGACAGTGGTGGGGCGCTGTCGCATACGGGACAGGCTCGTTTGAAGATGCCTTATTGAGGTCGTTTGGTCGACCGAAGTCACACGCAAAAAGGGGTGGGGACCGCGGGTCCGCACCCCTTCTTTGTGGCAGTCAACGCAGCGAAGTTCACTTCGGCAACAAGACTTTGTCGATCACGTGGATCACGCCGTTGCTCGCCTTCACATCAGCCTTGACGACTTTCGCGGCGTTGACAGTGACGCCGCCGACACCTTTTTTCACCGCAATCTGTTTGCCGTTGAGCGTTGTCACGTGGGTTGCACCAACTTTGATGTCCTTGGCGAATATGGCTGAACCAGCAACCACGTGATACTTCAAAATGGCGCCCAGCTTGTCCTTGTTTTCAGGCTTCAGCAGCGTTGCAACGGTGCCCTTTGGCAGTTTGCCAAACGCAGCATCGGTTGGCGCGAAAACTGTCTTGGCGCCCGGGGCCGCAAGCGCGTCGGCAAGGCCCGCAGCTTTGGCTGCAGCGATCAGTGTGTTGAATTGGCCGGTGCTGGCGGCGACTTCGACGATGTTCTGAGCCTGAGCCGAGGTTGACGAAACGGCTGTTGTGCATGCCAGAGCAAAAAACGCGGCGGCGGTCGCAGTGACACGATGTTTGAGCATGTTGGTTCCCTAAACGATATCACGAGTGCCGGCGTGATTGCCGGTGACGATACAGTGAACGGGGCCGGTTGCCGGCTGGATCTCGCCACTGGCATGACGAATTTGTGAGCGCCGACTCATGGTTGGCGAGTGATCCAACTGGATGAATGAGCTTTAGCCGCGCGCTGTCGCAAGCCTGCGACGCGGCTCATCCAAGGCGCTTGCCAACTCGGACATCCCGGGCGGGATCAAGACCGAGGACGTCAGGCCAATCAGCCTCACAATAGCCATTGCGCAGATAGAAGTTCATGGCTGGTTTGGCCGCGTTGATGACAATGCTGACGCGTCCATAAGCTTGGACCAACGCCTCCGCGCGCTGGAGCATCCAGCTGCCCACACCACATCTGCGGTAGGTTCGCTTGACCGTGATCAAGCGCAAACCCGCCCGCTCCGGATCAATCAGATCAATACGGACGGTGCCGATGACTTCCCGATCAAACAGCAGCACATGCGGCAGATTTTGTGCGGCGTGCTCATCGGCGATATCCGGCCGATAGGTGATGTCCGGACTGTACACTTCGAACAATTCGGTTCGGCGCAGATCGTGGTATGGCGCGACGTGTGCCGCGTCACGCAACGGCACGAGATCGAGGCGTGACAGATCGACGTTCACGCCAGAACCCGCGCAGCCAATGCAACATCGAGCCAAGCTTTGAAGCCGGCTTCGCTTTTGGCGGCCCGCGCGTAGTCGGCCAACATGGCTTGATCCGGCGCATAGGTGTCAGCAAGCCCGATCGGGCGGGCTCCGTTTGGCACAACACTGATGGCAGTGATGTAGAGCGACGGAATCGTGCCCGCGGCCAGCGCTGGGTCATCGAGGAAGTTGGCGTCCTCGATACGTTCCACGGTGACGTAAGTGGCTTTTGAAGCATGCGCCATCAACATGAGCTCACGGCGGACGCCGATCCAAACGTTGCCGTGACAATCAGCTTTCGTTGCGTGGAACAGCGCGACGTCGGGCTGGATCCTGGGCAGCACCACGATCGGATCGATGACGCCGCTCTCGGCGAGTGGATTATTTATGACGCGCCAATCCGGGCGGACGCGCAACAGGTCTGAACCGATCAGCCCCCGGAGCGGCATGAACGGCACGCCTTTTTCAGCCGCCTGCAAACCTGCGTGAATGGCTGGACAGGTCGCGTCCCACATTTCGATCTCGCCGGATTTAATGGCGGCTGTGAAGCGCGGCGCCAGACCGTACTCGCCGAGCGTGACGGCCGCTGCCTCGACACGGGCGACACAACCGGCGCCGATCAGCATGTCACCTTGGAAGCCGACCACGGGGACGGCGACGATGTGCAAATCGCGCACCCGTCGCTCGATCAAGGACAGCACGGCTGTCATGGCGCAGCCAGAATAATCCGGGGGCAACGCCAGTTTGGTGTTGTTGGCAATCAGCGCGGTCAGCGCGGCGAGCGGAAGCACGGGCATCAGCAGACCTTTCAATGCAATTCCAACGTCACGTGAGCCCGCAAAACCAAGGCTCCAGATCACCGGCCGGGACGGCTCTACTTTTGCTATTGCGCAGCGTCACTCGACTTAGGATGCGCGGCAAAACAAGTGAATCGATTTCGCTCCGATCCAGCCCACCCACCGCCGTCATACCCGCGTCGTGCGTATGCGCGCCAGCAGATGGGGC
>JAYSUN010000290.1:0-1712 GCA_043719045.1 Hyphomicrobiaceae bacterium
TTGGAAATTCCCTCGACCGCGTGGATTGATGCAACGGAGTCGGCCGAGCTGTCGCTGGCGTCAGCGCCGGTGCGCGCGCAATGGTGGCCGGTGCCAGGCGTGGTGGTGCACACGTTCACGCACTTTCGTTTAGAGATGACGGTGTTCCGCGCCATTGTTCCAGTCCACGCCGATTTCACCTTTTGGGCCGACCCCGACCGTTGCCGCTGGGTGGCCCGGAGCGAATTGAATGGTGCGGCGCTGCCGTCCGTGATGCGCAAGTTAATTGAGCATGGGATGGAGGGGTAGGGCAGGGTGATTCAATTCATGGGGAAAACGTTGGGTCAAGGCGTGAGCCGCGACCCAACATGGCTGGCTCCGCCCGTGGAATGTTGGGTCGCGCGTCATGCTTTGCGTGCGGGGCACGACGTGCTTGACCCAACCTACGACCACCCCTTGAATTGCATCACCCCGTGAAACACAAACCCGTTCAATTGAACTTGTACGATGCACCAGCGCGGAACATGTTGCCGTCGTAAGCCGGCTGGGAAAAGTCGAAATCGGGGTGCAATTCGAACCACAAGGCTTCGCCGCGCAGGCTGATATTTGTCCCCAGAGCGTATTCAAGTCCCATGCCGCCGATGATGCCGCTGACGTCAACCGACCTATTGGCAGCGACGTCGATCCCCGCACCCGTAACTGTCGACGTAAAGTCGATTTGCGTGAAGGCCACGCCGAAGGTGCCATAGAGCATGACCGGCCCATCAGTAAAGCCGAGCCTGCCGCGCACACTCGTGAAGTAGTCGTGGCCGACATCGAAGCTGACGCTGCCGCCAGTCAGATTGATGGTCTCGGAATGGCCGTAGCTTGTCGAACTCAGATCGGCTTCAATGCCGAGCACGACTTTCGAGCCCTGCCAGTTATAGCCGATATGGCCGCCAGCCGTGGCTCCTGTCAGATCCGTGGTGGTGCCCTCAAGGCGTCCTGAGCCGCCGCCAGCGTCGGCGCCAATGTAGAAGCCCGTCCAGCGGTTGGCTGGCGCGTCCTGTGCGAGGACTGGTGCAGCGAATGCGGCGCTGATGGCCAAAAATGAAACGAAATGGGCGCTGCGCAACATTCGAAAGCCCTTCAAGTTTAGCCAGAAATAAGTTGATCTTCGCTCGGATGACTTAACCAACCTGGCGCCAGCCTGTCTATCATAGCGTGCCGAAGCCGACGCAACGCGCATTGATTCGCTCGCTTCTGTTGCCGGTGGGTGACAAATACCCCTGCTTTATCCACAGCTTGTGCAGTTCCGGGCAACGCATCATCGCTTGTTGCTGCCAATTGTGGCCAGGGCCCGTGAAGTCTGCGACAACGGGCAGCAAACAGGCCTGGGTCTTGAGGCCCACTCGTCAAGGAAAGCTACCCATGTTTCCGCTGTCGCATATGCTCAAGTCGTTCGTCAAAAAGGGCTCGCTCAAGGTCATTGATGCTGCGGGCGCGGTGCATATGTTTGGTGGCAGGGAAGACGGGCCAAGTGCCACCATGCAGCTCAACGACGCCACGCTCTACAAGAAGCTGTTCTTGAACCCGGAACTGCACGCGGGCGAAGCCTACATGGATGGCCGTATGACATTCCCCGGCTCGTCCTTGCGCGATTTCTTGACACTGTTTTCGATCAACCGGCTGTCGCTGGGCTCCTATCCCTTGCAGAAAGTTTTGAAGACGGCGTCGCGCGGCTTGAAACGTTT
>JAYSUN010000030.1:0-6576 GCA_043719045.1 Hyphomicrobiaceae bacterium
TTTGTCGGGTGGCAAAACGAAGTCCACGCACCCCGAGGCCACGGCACTGCGCGGCATGCTGTCGTGCTGGGCGCTGTCGTTCTGGGCGAAGGTGATGCCACCCGCAGCCTTGATCGCCTCGAGCCCGAGCGTCCCATCGCTCATCGCGCCGGACAGCACCACGCCGATCGCCTTATGCCCGCAGTCCTCCGCAAGTGAGGAGAAGAACTGGTCGATCCCGCGTCGCCGAGCGAAGCGATCCTGCGGCAGCAGCTTTAATTTGCCGCCGACGATGATCATGTCGCGGCCCGGCGGGATCACATAGACATGATCGGGCACAACCTCGGGCTCATCGCGCACCTCGCAGACCGGCATGGGCGTCGACCGCGACAGAATCTCTGCAAGATTGCTGGCGTGATCGGGCGCGAGATGTTGGATAATGACGAAGCTTGCCCCGGTATCGGCCGGCAACGCCCGCAGGAGCAGCGTCACTGCTTCCAACCCGCCGGCCGACGCACCGATGCCAACGACAGGAAACGGTAGGCCGGTTTCAGCGGGCGCGTCTTCCCCACCCATGTCGAGGTCGACGTTCAAGACCGGTTCTGCAACAATCGCCGTCGATGACCCCAAGGCAACGGTCTGAGCATCGAACGCAACGGGCAGATCGGAGTCGGGCGAGTTCATGAATACTTTCCGTTCGCTGCGCAACGGCTTGGGCGGACGCAACACGTACCAGGAATTCAGCACCAAGTGTCGATTAATGCGAAAGGCACAATCTTGCCACGCGTTTGCTGCAGGAGACCGCCCGCGAGCCGTATCCGAGGCCGCCGTGGCGCTCCTTGAAACAGACGGCCGGCGTTCTCAGCGGCCGGAGCCGAGGGCCGGTTGCACTTTGCACCGGTATATGTGCTAACCACGGTTGGTGATGCAAGTCGCGAGTCGAGGGGGGTTGTTCTCGACAGATGCGAATCAGCGTCAATAGGGGGAAATCGCGCCATGTTCAAAAGGCTTAGGTCTGTCTTCACGCTTGTGGTGGCATTGCTTGTCACGACACAGGTCGCTCAAGCCGCAAATGTTTTGCGCGTCGGGGGAAACATCGTAAAATGGACCCCGCAGACAACCGGGGAAACAACGGTGATCACGTACGCGCTCCTGCAGGGGCGGTATGCGGTACCCAGCAATATGCATACATTGAGCCCCGACAATTGCGGGGTCATGCGGCCATTTGCAGATGTCGTCGCCGTGTCAACCGCGGTCTCCCAGACAGCAGCGAGCCAAGAACTGCGAGCGGCGTTCGCAGCATGGGAAATGGTCGCAGCTGTCAGGTTCATGGAGGTTTCCGACCTTGGCCGCGCCAAGATCATCATTGGAGCCACGGACTCGTCGTCGGGTCGGGCCTTTGCCAATCTCAGCCTCGGAGGTAAACACGGCGCACTTCCCGTGGCCAAAGCGCTCGGTGGCTCAGGCAGCGACAGGGTCGTGCAGCCTGGAGGCCGCTACTCTGAGACGGCAGCTGCCTCCATTGAGCAAGCCTACATTTGCTTGAACTCGAAAATGCGCTGGAAAACCGGGTTTGACGGGAATTTGAACGTCTACGATCTCCGACACACTTTCATGCATGAGATCGGCCACGCCATCGGTCTGGACCATCCGGGCAGCTCAGGCTCGATCATGGGCTTCCGGTATGACGAGCGTGTGCGCCAACTACAGCCGTCCGACATCGACGCGGCGCAGTGGCTTTACGGCCCGCCAGAAACGGAACCTGAGACGGAATGAGGGCGCACGCGCACAGCATGCGCCCCCGACGCGGGTTGTCTGACGATTGATACTTATTTGATCACTTTCGGCAGATCTTTGGCTTGTGTCGACGTCACGTTGAGCACCACGCGGTCACTCTGCAGCTTGATCTGCGCCGGCATGACGCGAACAATGGTTTCGCCCATGCCGAGAAAGCCGCCGATACCCGCGTGCATCTCAGTGACCATGTTGTCAGTGCCACGAGCGAACGCGACGACCTCACCAATCTTCTTGTCGTCATTGCTGTAGACCGGCTTGCCGATCCAGGTCTTGGCCTCTTGTTCCGTCAACATCAGACTTGCTGCCGTGGCCGGCGGTGTCACGGGCGCGGTCTGCGACTGGCTGGGCATCGGCATCGGCATCGGTGCAGGCGATGTCTGGCTCGGTGTCGTCTGAGCAAGTGCTGGAAGTGCAATCGCTGCGGCAAGGATCGCTGTCAGGGAAAGTGTGCGCATCATATCCTACTCCATGTGTGACGGTCCGAATGGGAACGTCTCGGATACCGGAACAACGCATCGATGCGTGCTTGGTTCCGCCTGCAGCGCCACAGCGGTTCGCGTGGTGGTGGCGCTGACAACCATCGGGATCGACCTTTGTGGCTATGGTGCTGGTCATCCAAAATTCCGCAAGACACTGAGGACATCACCGGACACGCTTTGGCGAGTTGCGAAACATCGCCGCCAGGGATCGCTGGCCGCCAGCGTCAGGTGCGGTGCGGTGAAATGAGCGGCGGTCTGCAGGCCCGCCAAAGCCTGCCATGTCGGCAGTGAACTTACCGATGTGCACAGCATCGGGGCGACGCATTTCGGCGGGGCCAGGAGCTTGCGTGGAGCGGCGGCCTTACCCTTGAGAATGTCGGCGAAGGTTCGGTTCGAAATCACGCTGGTGTCGAAGCTGCACTGCCGGGTGTGTCACACTCTGACATGCATCAGCAAGACACCTCGCCCAGACACCTCGCCCAGAGGCTCAGGTGCTAGTCAGCCCAGTTGGCCAGCGGAGTTTTGCAAGCGGCTCATGCGATCAAGTGAAAACCCGCCGGCTCGGTCCCGAACCGTTCGATTGAGAAAACGAGGACGTCTTCAAGGTCGAGGCTCGCGCGCTCCGATCGCTCGCGTCGACGTGGCGACCAGACCGAACTTGAGCTTCGACCCAGTCGAACAGGGTGGGCGGGATGGTAAGTTGGATTGGTGCGGACGTGCTTGAACTCCGGAGTGTGGATAGCGCGACTGGGGTCAAATGGCGATGCCGGGGTGCTCTTGTCATTACCTTCGCTATCAACGAGGGCATACAAAGCCTCGATACGCGTCGGCTTGGGGACCGTTGGCTTCGGTTGGGCAGCTCTTTTGGAGTCGGCGCCTGAGGGCATGACCATGGCACCACGTCGAGAAATGGTCTGATCTGAGTGACAAGCCTGTGTTGGCAAGATAAGTTGGCGCCTGGATCAGGCTATCAATGGACTGATGCGCGAGGCGTTGGATCTGCCGCTGGATGAGCGTTTGGCTCTCGTCGACGCATTGCTTGCCAGCTTGGACCCATCCGATGAGTCAAGCACGGCGGCGGCTGAAGTCGACGATGCAGTTGCGTTCTACGAGAGTTGCGAAGTGGGGCTCGGCCGCGACTTCGCATTGGAAGTGCAGCGCGGGTTGAAGCGGATCGCGATCAGGCTAAAACGCGGAACGGAAGGTGACATTGGTTGCCGATTAGAGTATTCAACTTGAAGGAGGTTCTCCGACATGTCCGAGCTTCTCAAACAAGCCGTGTCAGAATTGACGAAGCGGTCCGAGCGCGAGCAGGACGATATCGCGCGGGATATCCTGGCGCGGATTGGTCAGCCGGCAGGGCATGCGCTTCAGTCCGCCTTTGGCCGCGGGCGCTCTGAGCTGGCGTTGGCCGACCCCGAAGACACATTGGTCGACATCCTGACAGACGAGGATGTCGCCGCATGGTACGTCAACGTCGACCCGGCGAACCCATGACACATGCCCATCCTCCTCGACACCAACGCGTTGGTTTGGATGGAGCTTGGCGATCCGCGGCTCGGTCTGAGTGCCCGTAACAGGATCGATTCGGAATTGCGCACAGGAAGCGCCTTTATTTGCCCGATCAGCTATTGGGAAGTGCAGCTTTTAATTGACCGAAAGCGTTTGGAACTTACTGTGCCAATCGAGTGCTGGCGCCACGATCACCTCGCTGCGGGCTACATCGAGCGTTCGATCACCGGCATCGACACGATGCTAATGGCGCGGCTGGCTGAACTACATGGCGATCCGGCGGATCGACTGGTGATGTCGGTTGCGATCAACGCCGGGCTGACGCTGCTGACAGCGGATGAGAAGATATTGGCTTGGCCGGGGAAGATGGAGCGGATGGATACGCGGGGGTAACAGCGTCTTGTAAAGCCAGACTTCTGATGAATGCGGCGGCCGACAACAGACGGCGCTATGTTGCCAATTCACGCGCGTGGACGACTTCGCGCGGTCTGACCAAACGGACATGATCGGCAGCAACGGTGACGATTGCGATTGGCGAGCCATCGAAGGCGGTGAATTCGAGTGTGAACGCCCGCTTGTCGTCGAATACCATGACAATGGTACCGACCGCTCCCGTCGCAAGATGATGGGCCGGCAGGGGCTTGGTCAGTGCGACGAGGTCAAGTTCGTTGATCATTGCTTGGGGCCTCCGCAGGGACGACCGTGACGAGACGCATCGGTTGGCAGATGCACCCACGGACTTGTTCATTAAAAGCGCCACATCGGCCTTGTCGACGCTGGGTTCCGCTAACGCCCTAAGCGAGGATTGGGAGCGCAATTCGGCGGCAGATCTTCGAATTCAGGAAACGGTGCGACTGATTGGCTATCAAGCCTATACCCACGCAAAAGCCGCTCGACCCTGTCAAGCCCCTCTATAATCTCTTCATTCTGGTTTACGATTTTATCTTGCGCTCTCGCGCTGTGTTCAACTGCGTGAGCTGTTCTGCGAGCCGCACCGTCTTCTTTGCGACGTTGAACCATGCCGAGGGGTTTGAATTTTGGAAAATCTTCCATGATTGGTCTCTATGTCCTAAACAAAAAAATGGACGCAAAAGACGCAACCACATCGCTACTAATTATGGGTAGATAGCAGAAATCTCGTCGCCTGACCAGTGCTTTTCAGTTGCCGCGACGGAACAATTGTGAAGGCAGACCAGATGGTCTGCCTTCACCGCATCAAGCCCCGCTGGCCGCCAGGTTGCGCAGCACGAAGTGCAGGATGCCGCCGTGGCGGTAGTAGTTGATTTCGTCTTCGGTATCGATCCGGCAGATGGTCGGGACTTGGCGGGTGATGCCGTCGGCCGCTGTGATCTGCAAGTTGATCTTCATGCGCGGGCGGACATTCGCGAGGCCGGGAATGGTGACGGTCTCGTCGCCCTTGAGGCCGATCGACTGCCAGGACAGGCCGTCCTCGAACACCAGCGGCAAGACGCCCATGCCGACGAGATTGGAACGGTGAATGCGTTCAAAATTCTGCGCCACCACGGCTTTGACACCGAGCAGGTTGGTGCCTTTGGCGGCCCAGTCGCGGGATGAGCCGTTGCCGTATTCAATGCCGGCGAAGATGACCAATGGCACGCCTTCGGCTTTGTATTTCTCGGCGGCATCGAAGATCGGCATGGTCTTGCCGGAGGGATAATGCCTGGTATTGCCGCCTTCGAGGCCGCGACCGGCATCGTCGACGTTCATGGCGTTCTTGATGCGGATGTTGGCGAAGGTGCCGCGCATCATGACATCGTGGTTGCCGCGACGCGTGCCGTACTGGTTGAAGTCGGCCGGACGCACCTGGCGTTCGAGCAGGTACGCGCCAGCCGGTGTCTCCTTCTTGATATTGCCAGCCGGCGAGATGTGATCGGTGGTGATCTTGTCGCCGAGCAGAGCCAGAATGCGCGCATTGTCGATGTCGGAGATCGGCTTCGGCGTCATGGTGATGCCGTCGAAATAGGGCGGGTTCTGCACGTATGTCGAGCCCGAATTCCAATCGTAGGTCAGACCGCCGGACGTCTTGACGGCCTGCCAGTTGGCATCACCCTTGAAGACGTCGGCGTAACGCGACAGGAACACGTCGCGCGTGACGTGCATGGCGATGAACTCGGCGACTTCCTTGTTCGAGGGCCAGATGTCCGCGAGATAGACCGGTCGGCCATCGTGGCCTAGACCGAGCGCGTCTTTGCTGAGGTCACGATGGACTGAGCCCGCAAGCGCAAACGCAACGACGAGCGGGGGCGACGCCAGGTAGTTGGCCTGCGTGTCAGGCGAAACGCGGCCCTCGAAGTTGCGGTTGCCCGAGAGGACGGCGGCCGCAATGATGCCGTTGTCGTTGATCGACTTCGAGATCTCGGCCTGCAGGGGACCCGAGTTGCCGATGCAGGTGGTGCAGCCAAAGCCGACGATGTCGAACCCCAGCGCGTTGAGCGACGGCTGCAGGCCCGCCTTTTCAAGATAGGCAGCAACAACCTGCGAGCCCGGCGCCAGCGAGGTCTTGACCCACGGCTTGGTCTTCAGGCCCTTGGCCACCGCGTTGCGTGCAAGTAATCCGGCTGCGATCAGCACGCTCGGGTTCGACGTGTTGGTGCAAGAGGTGATCGCGGCAATCACCACATCGCCATGGCCGAGATCAAAGTCGCGGCCCTCGACCTTGTAGCGCTCGCTGAGCGCATTGGGTTTTTTGTATTCGACAGCAAGTGCGGTCTCAAAGCCGGTCTTGATGGCATCGAGCGAGACCCGGCCTTCCGGACGCTTCGGACCTGCCAACGACGGCACGACCTCG
>JAYSUN010000291.1:0-13658 GCA_043719045.1 Hyphomicrobiaceae bacterium
TATGGCTTTCTCGAGCAGGTGCCGAAGGAGCTGGAAGAGGCGGCACTGGTCGATGGTGCGGGCCCGATCCGAATCTTCTTTGCGATCATTCTACCGCTCGTTAAACCGGGATTGGCAGCTGCTGCCATCTTCACTTTCCGCATCGCCTGGAACGAACTTGTCATCGCCTCAGTGCTGACCAATCGGACGACGCGCACCGCGCCGTATGCCGTTTATCTGTTCATCACCAGCGAGGGAATCGAGTGGGGGCGCTTGATGGCAGCCGGTGTGCTCGTCGCGTTGCCGCCGCTGATCTTCACGTTCATGGCCGCACGCCAGATCATTGCCGGCTTGACCGCTGGTGCCGTGAAAGGCTGAACCGAAGCATCGAAGGAGAAATGTGATGCCGTACCCGCGCAAAGAACTCGACATCATCAATGATAAGACCATCAGCGAGCACGGGGCCTGGTTTGCCAAGTCACTGCCGATCACACGCGAGGCGATGCTGGCCAACGTGTTCCGGTTTGGCAAAATGCCGGACTCCGATCGCGCGTTCATCGACGCGGTAATCCCCGGGCACAATCGCGTGCTGATGGGCGCACTCGGACGTGGCGCCAGCGACGAAAACCTCAAGCCGCAGGTCACAACAGCCGAAAACTACCACATCGATTACATCCGCGCCGATCCTGGCAATGGGGCCGCTTTGCACTCCCATGACACCGAAGAGACCTTCATCTGCTTGACCGGCAAGTGGCGCGTGGCCTGGGGCGAAAACGGCGAGGAGCACATCGATCTCGAGTATCTCGATGGCATCTGCTGTCCGCCAGGCGTCATGCGTTCGTTTTCAAACGTCTCCGGCAGCACGGCACTGTTGCTTTCGATTCTCGGCGGTAAGGAACCGGGCCACGTGATCTGGTCACGGTCGATGCACGACAAAATGGCGAAAGCTTACAAGTGAGGACCAACCAAGGCATGTGCGGGTCGACGCATGTTTGACTGGCTTCTCGCACCCATCGATCCCGCGCGCGGGCACGACATCGGCAGCGTCGTTGCCTGGCACGGCCGTCTGATGCTGGCGGCATGGGCGATCCTGTTTCCACTCGGCATTCTGGCCGCACGCTTTTTCAAGATTACACGGCGACAGAACTGGCCTGAAAAACTCGATAACAAGGCTTGGTGGGTGACACACCTGACGTTGCAGTACAGCGGAGGTGTCGCGGTCTTAACGGCACTGATGTTGATCTGGTGGGCGCCGCAGCGCACGGGGGCCGGTGGTTGGCACGGGTGGCTGGGTTGGAGTGTCGTGGGACTCGGCGCTATGCAATTTCTCGGTGGCTGGTTGCGGGGCAGTAAAGGTGGGCCGACTGACAGGGCCGCGAACGGATCGATGGCGGGTGATCATTACGACATGACGCCGCGCCGCCGCGTCTTTGAAACTGCGCACAAGTCGCTCGGTTATATGGCAGTGCTGTTGGCGCTTGCAGCGATGTTGAATGGGCTTTGGTTGGTGAACGCGCCGCGTTGGATGTGGTTGGCCTTAGCAGCCTGGTGGTTGGCTGTGCTGACGGGCGCTGCTCATTGGCAACGGCGCGGTTTTGCCGTCGAGACGTACCAGGCGATCTGGGGGCCTGATCCGACCCACCCCGGCAATCGTCTGCCGCCAGCCAGCTGGGGAGTCCGACGGCCCGGCGACGCAACGACAAAAGCGAAAGATCCCGAGCCATGAGCGATACCACTGCGTGCGATCCACGTTTTGCCAAGCTCGTCATTGGTCACGCCAAACTTGAGCGCCTGTGGACCGGGGGGCGCTGGCTCGAGGGCCCTGCCTATTTCGCAGCTGGCCGGTATCTGGTGTTCTCCGATATCCCGAACGACCGCATCATGCGCTACGACGAAACCAGCGGTGTCGTATCGGTGTTCCGCGATCCCGCACGCCATAGCAATGGCCACACCGTCGACCGCGAAGGCCGACTGATCAGCTGTGAGCATCGTGGACGCTGTGTGTCTCGGACAGAGCATGATGGCCGCGTCGTGCCCCTGGTCACCCACATCGATGGCAAGCGCTTCAACTCGCCGAACGACGTGGTGGTAAAATCCGACGGCTCGATCTGGTTCACTGATCCGACGTACGGCATTGACAGCGACTACGAAGGCGATGCGGCTCCATCCGAGATCGGCACCTGTCACGTCTACCGTTTCGATCCGGCCACTGGATACCTCGCCGCCGTCATCACCGATCGCGTCCGCCCGAACGGGCTCGCCTTCTCACCGGATGAGCGCACCTTATATGTCAGCGACACCGGCGCCTCCCACGTCCCTGGACACCCCAAGGACATCACCGCCTATTGCGTTTCCGATGCTGGCATCGGCGTGTCCGCGTCACAGCTGTTTGCAACCTCTGACGCGGGATTCTTTGACGGCTTCCGCTGTGACGTCGACGGCAACATCTGGACCTCAACGGCGGAGGGCGTTCGCTGCTATGCCCCCGATGGTTGCCACATCGGCACCGTCAAAGTTCCCGAGCTGGTCGCCAACGTCTGCTTCGGCGGGCCAAAGCGCAATCGACTGTTCATCACCGGCCAAACGTCGCTATACGCCATTTACCTCAACATCCGTGGCGCTGGCATCATGCGGCCGGCGCGGTGACGGCTGATGCCCCGCAAACAGCCTTCGCCTTGGCAGCAGTCTGGGCCTTTTCGCGGTGTTGTGCAGCGCGGCAATCGCGGCTAGACGAGCGGTGAGCATTGACCTACACACGCGAACGGGAACGCCCTATGAACATCCATGAATACCAAGCCAAGGATCTGTATCGCGCCTATGGTGTTGCGACCGCTGTTGGCTATCCCGCCATGTCCGTTGATGAGGCCGTAGCGGCGGCACAGAAACTGCCAGGTCCGGTCTGGGTGGTCAAATCCCAGATTCATGCGGGCGGCCGTGGCAAAGGCAAATTCAAGGAAGCGGCAGCCGGCACAGGCGGCGGCGTGCGTCTGGCCAAATCGATTGATGACGTCAAAACCTTCGCGCAACAGATGCTCGGCGCAACTTTGGTGACCATTCAAACCGGCGCCGAAGGCAAGCTCGTCCAGCGCCTGTATGTCGAAGACGGATCGGCCATTGCCCGCGAACTCTACCTCTCCGCCGTCGTCGATCGCGAGACTTCGCGCGTTTCGTTCATCGTCTCGACCGAAGGCGGCGTGGACATCGAGAAAGTTGCGCACGACACACCAGAAAAGATCAAAACCTTCTCGATTGATCCAGCATCAGGGTATTCCGCCTTCCACGGCCGCAAGGTCGCTTTCGCGCTCGGCCTGTCGGGAGATCTAGCCAACCAATGCGTCGACATGATCGGCAAGCTCTACAAAATGTTCGTCGACAAGGACATGAGCATGCTGGAGATCAATCCGCTGGTCGTCACCAAGGACAACAAGTTGGTTTGCCTCGACGGTAAGATGGACTTTGATGGCAACGCCTTGTTCCGTCACAAGGACATCGTCGCGTTGCGCGATTTGACCGAAGAAGACCCAGCTGAAGTCGAGGCGTCCAAATACGATCTCTCGTATGTCAAACTTGACGGCCAGATCGGCTGCCTCGTCAACGGCGCCGGCCTTGCAATGGCAACCATGGACATCATCAAACTGTACGGCCTCGAACCCGCCAACTTTCTCGATGTCGGTGGTTCCGCGTCAAAAGAGAAGGTCTCAGCTGCCTTCAAGATCATTTTGAACGATCCCAATGTGAAGGGCATTCTGGTCAACATCTTCGGCGGTATCATGCGCTGCGATATCATCGCTGAAGGCGTCGTCGCCGCCGCCCGTGAACTAGGCGTCAAGGTGCCACTCGTCGTCCGTCTAGAAGGCACCAACGTCGAGCTCGGCAAAAAGATCATGGCCGAGAGCGGCCTCAAGATCACCGGCGCTGACAATCTCGCCGATGCGGCGAAGAAAATCACCGATGAAGTGAAGGCGGCTGGGTGAGGCGTTGGTTTCGGACGCCGGGGCCAGTCATCGTGCTGGCATCCACGGTGAAAAATCATCACCGGCGGCGCGGGCACAATGGGGGTGCCCAACCGCCGGTCTGTCGCGGGATCTATGGTCTCCGATTGCTTTGATAATCACCGTCCCACATCAGGAAATCGGGGCCGATAGAGGCAATCGTGGGCGTGCCGAGTTGAGCCATGACGGCGGCCACTTCATTCGAGACCATTGCGACCGCGTGACGCGCGCCGGCTTCTCCGCCAGCTGCGACCGCATAAAGTGTCCAGCGGCCGACAAAGCAAAATTTCGCGCCCAGCGCCAAAGCCGTCACGATGTCTGCACCGCGGCGAATACCGCTATCAAACATCAACGTGACTTTGTCGCCAACAGCGTCACGAATGGCGGGCAGCACTTCGATAGGTGCGGGCGCACGATCCAACTGCCGCCCGCCATGATTCGAGATCATCAAACCATCGACACCCATGCCGGCCAAGCGCACCGCGTCAGCCGGATGCAGCACACCTTTGACCACGAGCGCGCGCGGCCAGGACTTGCGGATCCAAGCGATGTCATCCCAAGTCACCGGCGTTGGCATTTGGGTGGCGATGAACGCTAGAAGTTCCTGCCCTTTGGCGCCGGGCGGCGCGTACTTTTCCCACTGCGAAGCCGTCAGGCCCGGGCCGGTCATGTACGATGCGAGCCAAGCCGGATGCAGCAACGTCTCGAATTTCGATTTCCATGATGGATTCATCGGCTTTGCGACCGTAAACCCATTGCGCAGGTTGCGCTCACGTTTGGCGACTCCGGGAATGTCGACAGTGACGACGAGGGCTGGAAAACCCGCTTTGTCGGCACGGGCAATCATGTCGGCTGAAATTTTGCGATCGCGCGCGAGATAGAGTTGGAACCAGGTGTGCTCCGGCGCGATTGCCCCAATCGTTTCGATCGATGCGGTGCCCATGCCAGACAGGATAAACGGAATGTTGGCAGCCTTCGCGGCACGCGCCAGCATTTCATCGCCGCCAGGACGAAACAGCGCGATGCCTCCCGTCGGGGCAATCCCATAGGGCTGGCCGTAACTGCGTCCGAACAGGTTGACCGAGGTAGCGAGCGCGCTGGTATCGACCATGTATTTCGGCACCAACCGATGCTTGGGGATGGCCACTTCATTGCGCGTAATGCCCTCCTCGCCGTCGACGCCGCCCTCGATGAAGTCGAATGCAATTTTGGGCAAATGCCATCTGGCCATCCGGCGGAGGTCGTCGAAATTGATGGCATTTGTTACAGACATGCGGCAATCCTCAAATCTGGCCAAACGTGGTCCAGCATCTAGCATCAGTTTTGGATCACGCCATCCGGTCACGATGCAACTGGAAAACGATTGTCCGTCACACATGCAACAGCCGCCGCCGGGTTGCTGCCCGACTGCGGCTGAAATGGTCGCAATTTGAAGCGACGGTTAGGTCGCTTTTACTGTGATCGGGGGCAACGTCCGACCATTCAAGCGGGCCCAGTTGTCCAGCATCGCCCGACTGGTCGTCGACCAGAGTTGCAGTGTACCGGCAGGCGACATGACGGCAAATGGGGCGAACGGATCAAACGACGAGACGCGAGCTTCAGCCGGCTTGTCTTTGGCCTTGCCGGCGGCAGTTGCGTGGACGGCCTTAAGCTCGGCTGCCTCACCTTTGCCAAACGTGAACGCGGCACCAGCAGCACCTTCGCTTGAATGCACCAACGCCATCTGCGGCTTGAACTCGGCTGTAGCCTTGGCCGCGGTCCGCGGATCAAAGCGGCGCATGAAGTGACGCATCCGCGGTGCGATTTCAGAACGGAATCGAGAGCCGTTGAAGACCCCGTAGTGGCCCACTTTCGGGCACTCAAAGTGCTGCTTATTGGCAGCCGGAATACTCGAGCACAGGTCGATCGCCGCTCTGCACTGACCTTTGCCTGTGATGTCGTCGTTTTCGCCTTCGACGGTCATCAACGCGCAGTTCTTGATCGCCTTCAGATCGACCGGCTTGCCACGGTGCTTGAATTCACCTTTGGGCAAATGATGGTTGACGAACACCCGATCAATCGTTTGCAGATAAAACTCAGCCGTCATATCCATGACCGCCAAATATTCATCATAGAACTCTTTATGCTTCTCGACGCTCTCGTTGTCGCCGCCGACCAGATGCCGATACAGGTCCTTGTGCGCCTTCACATGACGATCAAGGTTCATGGTCATAAAGCCGCTCAACTGCAAGAAGCCCGGATACACTTTGCGGCCGACGCCGATGTTGGGCCAGGGAACCGCGTTGATCACGTTGCGGGCAAACCAGCTGAGGCCTTTGTCGACGGCAAGGTTATTGACGACCGTCGGTGATTTCCGCGTATCGATCGGACCACCCGCGAGCGTCATGGAATGTGGCACATTGCGATCGCCTTCAGCTTCCATACGGGCAATCGCTGCCAACACCGGCACGGACGGCTGGCATACCGCAAACACATGCACGTCACCTTTGAGGTGGCGGAACATTTCGATCATGTAGTCGATGTAGTCGTCGAGATCGAAGCCGCCCTTATACGTCGGCACGTCGCGGGCATCGAGCCAGTCGGTAATGTAGACCTCATGGTCGAGCAAGAAGGCCTCGACCGTGCCACGCAGGAGTGTGGCGTAATGGCCGGACATCGGTGCCACCAACAACACTTTTGGCTGTTTGGCAGCCGTGGCCGGTGCGATGGCGCGTTTGAAGTGGATCAACTTGCAGAAGTCGCGCTCCCACACGACCTCTTCGGTGACGGCCACGTTTTGGCCCTCTACGGTCGTGACCGGTAATCCAAAGAGCGGTTTGTCATAACGGCGGGTGGTGCGCTCAAAGACCTCGAATGCCGCAGCGGCGCTGCGCGCGGCTGGCATCTGGCCGAACGGATTGAGCGGGTTGTCCAGCATCGCTCGATAGGTATCGGCAATCGCGCGCGCGGGTCGCATGACCGCGTGGGTCATTTCAAAGAAGTAGTAATACAACGTCTCATCCCCCAGAGTTTGCTCTCCGGACCCGTCTGTGGGGCCCTGAAGAAGGGTGTTGGCCTGCTGCTGTCGGATTGCTCCTTGAGCGCCCTAAGCAAGCCCTGCGCCGCATCTCTCCCAACTATGGTGCATGGCACCATAGAAACGCGAAGTGTGTGACAACTTACGTCATAGAACTTGACTGCAAGCTGAACCGATTCGCGTTATGGTTAAAGTCTTGTCTTTATTTTGCCAGATTCAAGATTTGCGCGGCAAGTGCTGCACTGTCTGTGGTGTGCGGCACCAAGCCTCGAAAGTCCCCGTCAGACCCCATCACATAGTAGAGCGAGGCGTGATCTATGCTGTATCCGCCGGGCAACGACGCATCGGGAATGCGCCTGAAATAAAGCTTATAACTCCGCGCGAGCGCCAGTGTCTGATCCGGCGTGCCGATCAAACCCACCAAGCGTGGATGGAAGCGTTGCAAGAACCCCTGTAAATCAGCGGTTTTGTCGCGTTCCGGATCGAGTGAGACAAACAGTGGAGTGATCGCCTCAGACTTTGGTCCAAGCTTTTCAAGCGCGGCAGTCAAAACCTGTAACGCTGCGGGGGTGAGGTCGGGATCCCGGCTCCAGCCAAAATAGATGACGAACGGACGACCGCGGAAACTTTGATCTGTGATGGTCTCGCCATGATGGTTGTTTAGGCTAAACGCACCACCAATGTCGGCCTTACCGGCATGGATCCCATTGGGTGGCACCTGCGAACCGCGCCAAGTGGCGATGCCAATGACGCCAATCAGGCCGACCGCCGCAGCCATCGCGACCCATCGGAACCAAAGGAGATGTTGAGCGGTCATAGGTTTGGCGCGTGAGATCTGGCAACGGCTGTGTTAGGCCGCACACTTGCCTTGCCACATTGAAGGAATGGAGACCAGCGCGTGAAAGTCCTGACGATCGGCAGCGCTATGATCGACTCGATCGCGCTGATTGCCAGCGACCGCATCGAGCGGATGGCGATGCGCAATGCCGACACATCATACTTGCTGCTCGAGGAAGGCAAGAAAATCGAGGCCGAGGCGATTTCAACGCATTGCGGAGGCGGCGCCGTGAATGCGGCCATTGCCTACGCTCGGTTAGGGTTCGATGCGGCGGCGTTGATCAAGCTCGGTCAGGACGCGCGCGCCGATCAGATTTTGACCCGGCTTGCCGAAGAAGGTGTCTCCACCCGCTTTGCCGTCCGCGATGCCCGTGCGCCGACCGGCGCCTCGGTGCTGGTGTCGGCGCACGACCGCAACGCCGCTGTGTTCGCGTTCCGTGGTGCCAACACCTTGCTCGAAGCCGCCGACCTCAAAGCCGATGCCTTCGGCGTCGACCTGATCCATGTTTCGGGGCTGTCCAACAAATCGGCTGAGTGCTTTCCGCTCATCGTCAAGAAAGCCACGGCTGCCAAAGCGCGACTGATCGTCAATCCGGGCATCCGGCAATTGTCCCTGCAGCCGGCTGCATTCCTGCTGCTGCTGGCCAACATTGAGGTCCTGTCGATCAACCGGACCGAGGCGAATGCACTCGTCGCGCAGATCGTGGCTGCGGCCGGTGAGGGTGGTCCCAAACTCGAAGTGAAATCCGGGGAGCCTTTGCCGGCGCTGGCTTTGCGGGGCTTTGCAGGCGGTGGATTCGAGATCACGCTGGCGCACTTTTTTGGCGTGCTCGCGGGTTATGGCGTGAAGCATGTCATTGTCACAGATGGCGCCGATGGGGCTTACGCAGGCAGCGCGGACGGCATTGCCTACTGTCCAGCGTTGACTGGGCCGATTGCCGGCACCGCTGGGGCGGGGGATGCTTTCGTTGCGACCTTCGCGGCCTTTCTGACGTTGGGTGCGGACGTTGGCAAGGCATTGCAAATGGCCGCTGTCAATGCGGGCTCGGTGACCCAGTGTCCCGATACGCAATCTGGCTTGCTCAAGCGTGCGCCCCTCGAGGAACGTCACACGACGGCCGCTGGGCGTTTGCTTTTGCGCCGATGGCCGTTGCCAGCATCAACCGGCCCATCCGGCAGATGATGATGAGGCCAGCGTGGCGACGCGCCCCTGTCCGCGGCTGAGTTTTACTCCGCTGCATCCTCAGCCGGGGTTGCCACTTTCCGTTTCGGTGCGGCTTTCTTGGTGGCGGCCTTTTTCGCCGGCGCTTTCGCAGTCCCGGCAGCCGCCGCTTTGGCTTTGGCCGCGGCGGGCGCTTTCTTCGGTTTACCACCTTTGGCGGCACGCTCGGCCAGCAAGGCAATCGCCTCCGACATGGTCACTTCGGTTGGCTCTCGACCCTTCGGACAGTTGGCATTGACCTTGTTGTGGGTGATGTAGGGGCCGTATTTGCCGTTGAGAATTTCGACTTTGCCGCCGAGGTCGGGATGTTCGCCCAGATCCTTCAGCACATCACGCACGGCGGGTCCGCGGCCAAACCGGCCTTTGCCACCGCCCGCGCGTTTTTCGGCCAACAACGTCACCGCGCGATTGATGCCGACGTCGAAGACTTCATCGACGCTTTCGACGTTGCAATAGGTGCCGTCATGCAGAATGTACGGCCCAAACCGGCCGAGTGCCGCGGTAATCGGCGTGTTGGTTTCCGGATGCATGCCAACCGTCCGCGGCAGACTGAGCAGTTGCAGGGCCCGGTCCAACTCCAGCGTCGCCGGGTCCCAGCCTTTCGGCAACGATGATCGCTTCGGCTTGTCGTCCTTGGTGACGGCCTCGCCGATCTGGATGTAGGGGCCAAAACGGCCATTGCGCAGGGTCACGTCCTGCCCGGTTACGGGATCGACGCCCAACACCTTGCCATCCAGCGCTGCGGCTTCGCCCGCGTCACCGGTTTGTGCGAACTGGCGCGTATAGCGGCATTCCGGATAGTTGCCGCAGCCGATGAAGGCGCCATTTTTGCCGGAGATCTTGAGCGACAGCTGACCCTTCCCGCACTTCGGGCACAGGCGCGCGTCGGAGCCGTCGGCTTTGGCTGGAAACACGTGCGGGCCCAACAACTCATTGAGCGCATTCAGCACGTCGGTGATGCGCAGCTCCTTGGTCTCGGCGACCGAGGCCGAGAACTCTTTCCAGAACCGGCGCAGCATCTCCTTCCAGTCGAGCTTGCCGTCGGAGATGAGATCCAGATCCTCCTCCAGGGCCGCGGTGTAATCGTACTCGACGTAGCGGGTGAAAAACGACGCCAGAAACGCCGTCACCAGGCGGCCTTTATCCTCGGGGATCAACTGTTTCTTTTCGGTCCGCACGTAGTCGCGATCCTGCAGCACAGCCATGGTGCTGGCAAACGTCGACGGCCGGCCGATGCCCAACTCTTCCATCTTCTTGACCAGCGACGCTTCCGTATAGCGCGGCGGCGGCTGGGTGAAATGCTGATCGGCGTCGATCTGCTTCTCGACCAGATGCTCGTTTGCGTGCAACGGTGGCAGCCGGCGGCTCTCTTCAGCCTCGGTTTCCGCCAGATCTTCTTTGCCCTTTTCGAGGGTCAGCACGCGGGCATCGCGGCCTTCCTCGTACAGCTTCAAAAAACCATCGAATACGACGGTCGAGCCGGTCGCGCGCAAGCCATAGGCCTTGCCGTCATGGCCCTTCACATCGATGGCAGCGGTCGTCTGTTCAAACTCAGCTGACGCCATCTGGCTGGCCATGGTGCGCTTCCAGATCAGGTCATAGAGAGCCGCCAGATCCTTGTCGAGAAAGCGGTTCATCTCGTGGGGGCGGCGATTGACGTCGGTGGGGCGAATGGCTTCGTGCGCTTCCTGGGCGTTCTTGGCCTTGGTTTTGTACTCCCGCGGCGCCGCTGGCAGATAACGCGGTGAAAAGTCGTCGGTCACCAGGGTGCGGATCTGGGTGATGCCTTCGGGTGTAATGTCGATGCCGTCGGTGCGCATGTACGTGATCAAACCAACGGTTTCACCGCCGATATCGATGCCTTCATACAGGCGCTGGGCGACGTTCATCGTCTGCTTGGCCGAAAAGCCGAGTTTCCGGCTCGCGTCCATCTGCAACGTCGAGGTCATGAACGGGGGCGACGGATTGCGCCGCGTCGGCTTCTTGTCGACCGACGCGATCCTGAAATCACCCTTCTCGATCGCCGCCTTGATCGCGTTGGCGGAGACGCTGTCCTTGATATCCAGTTTCTTCAGGGTGGTGCCATCGATGGTGACCAGGCGCGCCGCGACCGCCTCGGCTTTGGCGGTCTTCAGTTGAGCTTCGACCGTCCAATACTCATCCGTTTTGAAGGCCTCGATCTCGGCTTCGCGATCACACACGATGCGCAGCGCGACCGACTGCACGCGGCCGGCTGAGCGCGCACCTGGCAACTTCCGCCACAACACCGGCGACAGTGTGAAGCCGACCAGATAATCCAGCGCTCGGCGGGCCAGATAAGCCGACACCAACGGATCATCGATCTGGCGCGGATGTTTCAACGCCTCTTGCACCGACTGCTTGGTGATCGCGTTGAATGTCACTCGCTCGACCGGCACACCTTTCTTGATGGCTTTTTTCGCCGTCAGCATCTCCAGCAGGTGCCAGGAAATCGCCTCGCCTTCGCGATCGGGATCGGTGGCCAGGATGACTTTATCGCAGCCCTTCACGGCCTCGGCGATCTCGCGCATGACCTTTTTGGAGCGCTCATCATCCTGCGCCCAATGCATGGCGAAATCATTGTCCGGCTCGACCGACCCATCCTTGGATGGCAAATCACGGACGTGCCCGTAGGACGCGAGCACATGATAGCCCGGCCCCAGATACTTATTAATGGTCTTCGCCTTGGCCGGCGACTCGACGATCAGAACATACATGCGTGACGTTCCGCAAAAGCCTTGTCATCCCAAGCGCTTATCGGCGCCTTTGGATGACTGAGCTTCGGCGCCCTCGGGTTGGTGGCCGCGGCTCGGCGGCAAGGATCGGTTTATGTTCCCGGCATGTTCTGCCAGGCTCAATGCGGCCGGAACATGGTTGATGCCGGGCGCACTGTCAAATGGCTCTCTAAGCGTGCGCCAACCGACAGGTTTTTGCTTTGCGCCAACCGACACGCCATTCTCTCGCCAGGGTCGGGGCGCGCCGGCCGGTTGGCGCGGAAGCACATTGGTTTTGGTGGTCGGAGTGAACCGCCCTTGCGGTGAAGTCCGGCGTTTCTGTTGCTCCCGCCCGCCTGTCTCACGCGTCAGCGGTTCCTGGTGCGCGCCGAGCGGCCGGCTCCGCGTCAGCGGTGTCGGTCGGCGCCAAGCAAAAGAAAATTTTCGCTTGCGACCGACTCAAGTAGGGTCCAAAAACCAGCAATTCCGGGCGCCGACTCAATCGCGCTTGTGGCACGAGAGCAACAAGCCAGCCAAATGACACACTACCTCGGTCGTTTGTTCTTTACCTCTTGTTAGGACTTTGCCAAAACAACCTCGGAACGGTTGAGAGCGACTGGCAATCGCAGCTGTCACACCCGACCGGGAGAGAGTGGAACCTCCCACGTCACAGTCTCTGGTCTGCGTACTAGCGGTTTCCGCCGAGTTTGGAAATCAAGCGTACATTGTCCTGAAAGTGTCCGTGGTTGCGTTCGTGGCTTACAAGTGTCAACGGAGAGAAAAATATGTTCGGGGGACTGAAAAAGTCTGCTAGCCGCATGGCGCTTGTCGCCGCCGCTGGCGTCCTGTCTACAGGTGCTTATGCTGCCGATCTCGGTGGCGACTGCTGCGCGGATCTGGAAGAGCGCGTTGCTGAACTCGAAGCGACAACCGCACGCAAAGGCAACCGCAAGGTGTCGCTGACCGTCTGGGGCCTCGTCAACAAGACCATGTTGAACTGGAACGACGGCGTTCAGAAGAATACCTACCTGGGCGTTGACAACATCAACACCGCGACCCGCTTCGGCTTCCGTGGTGACGCCAAGGTTTCGCCGAGCGTCAAGGCTGGTTACAGCATCGTCATCGACATCACGACCGGCGCGTCGTCGGCTCTGGTCAACCAGCGTCGTGAAGAAGCTCCGGCTGTCTGCACCGTCGACCCAGCTGTCACAGCTTGCGGCGTCAACCAGTGGACCAACGATCACGGCCTGCGCATGCGTGATGCCAACGTCTGGTTGGAATCATCCACACTCGGCCGTGCTACCCTTGGTCGTTTGACCGTCTCTGGTCCCCAGGGCACGATCGATCTCGGCGGCATCGGTAACGTTGCATCCGGTTCGCAATCATTGGCTGGTGGCGGTTTCATCTTCCGCAACGCGGCTGGCGGTTTTACGAACACAACAATCTCGAACGCAACCGACAACCTTGCCGACTACAACAACCGCGTCGACGGCATTAAGTGGGATTCACCCACATTTGCTGGCTTCGTGATCGGTGCTTCGATCGGTGAAGCCCTCAAAGTGGACCGTACCGTGTTGAACACGGCCGTCAGCGGCGCAACCGGCAACGGTAACCTCGGCCCGCTCTATGCTGTGAACCTCCGTTACGCCGGCGAATTCTCTGGCGTTCGTGTCGCAGCCGCCCTCGGTTACGAAGTGTCGAAAGCTGAAGAAACCATGTCATCGGTTAGCTTGGCAGGTCCTCCGTTCCGTCCGGACTCCAAGAACGTCGGGCTGAGCTTGTCGGCGATCCATGCTCCGACCGGTCTGTTCGCTCAGGGCCATTGGCTGGAGTTCACCCGTGGCAACAACGACGGCACGTCTGATAAGGCCAAGAACTGG
>JAYSUN010000292.1:0-4617 GCA_043719045.1 Hyphomicrobiaceae bacterium
CAGGCGATTGACCATGAGTCCATGAAATGGGCGCTGACTCAGCTTGGTTCCATCTACGCGTCACCGGAGGGCTTCGAGCCCGACTTCGCCAAAGCCCGCTTGCTGTGGGAGATATCCGGCGCCCTCGGCGATCCCGTGGCCTTGTGCTTCAATGCCTCACTTTATGAGCACGGCCTCGGCGTGCCGAAGCACAAAGACCTTGCCCGCGCCCTCTACGAGCGTGCCCGCAATGCCGGGGGCTGCCGTGGTGTCGAGGATGCGATGTCTCGGACCAAGTGATACCGATCTGGAAAAGTTCTGACCGGCCGCCTCGCGGTGACGCGTGTCGGCACGCGCAAGCAAGACAAGACCAGCGCTTGTCGGCACCCGCGGCCGAGTCAAAACTTCTGCGCGCCGGCATGAGACACACCTTGCGCACGGAAATGGTTGAAATTTACCATTTACGCAACCAAAGATAGATTTTTCCGCCAGTTGTGCTAGTCTTCAATCAACCCGAGAGTGTGATGTGGAGCGCCCCTGATCAGGCTGCAGACCATCCACCCTCGCCTAAGCCTTTGGTTTGGGAGATGCGCGCACACCATCTCGGCGACGAGATCTGTCGAACCGCTTCGGTCAACGGGCTTTGCGTTCATGGTGCCTGTCGCGGCTTGAGTATGTTCCGGTCGAGTCCAATCCGTGAGCAGTGTGTTTCATGCGACTGGCACGCGCCGGCTCTACAATCTGGTCAAGCCGGTCACGTATGCCGCGCGAGAATGTCTTGGACCGCCGCGACCAACTGATCTTCCGCGACCGACATCTGCGCCGGCCGGGCAGCCTTCCACTCCGCATTGTCCTTGATTGCCGCTGCGGCTTTGGCGCCCTCGATCAGGTCTTTCAGCTGCACTTCGCCCTTGGCCCGCTCATCGGAGCCCTGGATCACCACACACGGCGCGCCGCGCTTGTCGGCATACTTCATCTGCGCCTTCATGCCGGCTGAGCCGAGATACATTTCCGCCCGCACTCCGGCGTTGCGCAAGGCCTGCGCCATCTTCTGGTAACGCGGCAATTCGGCCTTATCCATCACCAGCACGACCACCGGCCCAAGTGTTTCGCGCGCATCCTTGTTGACGATTTTCAGTGCTGCTTGCAGGCGTGACAGACCGAGTGAAAACCCGGTTGCAGGCACTTTCTGGCCGGTAAATCGCGCCACCAGATCGTCGTAACGTCCGCCGCCGCCGACCGAGCCGAAGCGCACGGTTTCGCCAGCCTCGGTCTTGACCTCAAAAGTCAACTCCGCCTCGAACACCGGCCCCGTATAATAGTCCAGCCCACGGACGACGGACGGGTCGAAGGCAACGCGATCCGCGCCGTAGCCCGCCGCCCGAACCAGGGCTTCGATCTCGGCCAACTCCCGCAAGCCCTCTTCAGCTCGCGCATTGTCCACGACTTGCGCCTTGACGGCAGCAATCATATCGCCACCGCTCTGCGACGCCGCCAGAAACGCCAATATCTTCTCGGCGGCTTCCGGTGCCAATTCGGCACCCTTGGTAAAGTCGCCGCTTTCGTCCTTGCGGCCTTTGCCGAGCAGATACTTGACCCCGTCGAGCCCGAACTTGTCGAACTTGTCCATCGCCCGCAACACGCCAAGGCGCTGTTGCGCATCACCCTCGCTTGTCGGATCGATACCTGCGGTCTCCAGCAACCCATCCAGCACTTTGCGATTGTTCAGTTTGATTTTGAATTTATCCGCCGGCAGACCAAGTGCCACGATCACGTCGGCCATCAGCATGCACGCCTCGGCGTCGGCCGCGACATTGTCCGTACCAACCGTATCGGCGTCGCACTGCATGAATTGCCGGAAGCGGCCCGGCCCCGGCTTCTCGTTGCGCCACACCGGCCCTATCGTGTAGCGGCGGTACGGTGTTGGAATCACCTGCTTGTTCTCGGCCACATAACGCGCGAGCGGCGCGGTCATGTCGTAGCGCAAGCTCATCCATTGCTCGTCTTCGTCCTGGATCGAAAACACGCCGGCGTTCGGGCGGTCCTGATCCGGCAGCGATTTGCCGAGCGCATCGGTGTATTCGAACGCGGGCGTCTCCAGCGGCTCATAGCCGTAGCGCTCGTAAACCTCGCGAATGATCGCCAGCATGCGGGTCGTCGTGCGCAGATCCTCGCCGGATGCATCCTGAAAGCCCTTCGGCAGTCGTGCCGCGGGGCGAAAAACCTTGAGTTGTTTCGACATCGAACTGACTGAGACCCTGCGGCGCGGTGGCGCCGGTTGTGGTTGCGAGCAGCCTTATACCCAACCACTCCCAGTGCGGGAAGTGCGCCACGCTCGCCATGTTCGATGCGCCACTCACGCCGCCTGATCGGCCGATTGATCCGACCTGCCGAATGAGCTGAGGGGCGGGCAGGAGTCCACGGCGTTGCCGCAAGTCCGCAAGGTTTCGGTGTCGCATACCGTCGTGTTGGGCAGGGTGTTGGCCCCGCCCATCGCGACCCGTTTGTCTCAGTCCGTGGCGAAGCAATAGAAGAGTGCGGCGCCGCCGGTCTTCTTGAGTGCGTCTTGGCTGCAGCCCGCCGAGCCATGCGACGAGTTCCAGGATTTCATATGCCGCGAATCTTTCAGGCCGATACGATCATGATGACCGACGATCGCGGAGCCATCACCGTTCTTGCTCCAGTTACCGCAGGTGGTGTCGCCGCCGGCCGTTGAGTACATTCCGGTGGAGTCAGAGCCGGTCAAAATGTCGTGCATGTTCACGGCGTCACCGCGACCGCTCACGACTTCGCCTTTCTCGGTCAATGCCGTGTCTTTGGTCACGGCAGTTGCCGCGGAATGCAGATCGTCGACATTTTTTGCGACCACGACGGCTTTCACGTTCTGCCATGGGCCTTTGCCGATCCGATCACGCGCGTTGACTCCAGCATCACCGCCAGGCGCTGTCGTGCTGAGATAAGCGCGCCATTGCGTTTTGGTCGAGCCGGCGGCTTTCGCAAGAGCGGCGCAATGTGCATCAGCGCCTTCCAAGCCGCCGAGATTTGCGCCATCGCCTTTTCCGGTGCTGGTCACAAAGAACGACATGCTGGCCGGATTGGCATGCAAAACCGTAACTCCGACAGCCATGGTCGCGGCTGCTGCGCAGACATACAACCCAATTGTTTTGGCCATTGCCGAGACTCCAATTTGAGAACCATGAGAGGCCAAGTCGACCTCAGCGCCCTGCTTAAGCCAACTGCCAGCGATCGGCATCTGAACAATCACATAGCGAACTACGTAGAATTACTTAGTTGCGCGGGCGATTGGCCAACCAGGAGCAGCAGCGGTCAATCATCATGGGCCGCGTTGGACCTGCCGGCCAGCAGTGCCAAGCGGGCAATATCCGCGACTGACGTGGTGCCGAGCTTGGCCGCGAGGTGCGCTCGATGAACTTCGACGGTCCGCGGCGACAACTCCAGTGCCGCAGCAATTTCCTTGGTCTGCAGGCCGCGTGCGACCATATCGAACACCTCGCGTTCGCGGTGTGTGAGTTGTTCGACCAACACACGGGCCTCGTCAATTTCTGCCGATTGTCGGCAGAGCCGGTCAAGATTGGCAATGGCCTTGTCAATCGCGCTCAACAAATCGTGTTCGTCGACTGGTTTGGTCAGGAACTCGACAGCACCTGCCTTGAATGCGCGGCGACAGGCATTGATGTCACCATGCCCCGTAATCACAATGATCGGCCAATCGCAACCACGCCTGGCAAGCGTTTCCTGCATTTGCAGGCCGCTCACGACCGGCATGCGGATATCGGTGATCACACACCCCGGCAGACTTTGCGGCTGCTTGGCCAGGAAGCTCGGCGCATCGGCAAATGTCGTGACGATCATGCCCGATGTCCGCAACAGCAGAGCCAGAGCTTCGCGGACGTCGGCATCGTCATCGATGAGATAGATCCGATGCGCCATCAGCATCACTCTCTTGGCTGGCCAGCGACGGCTGCAGCGTGGCGATAGATCGGCAAGACGACTGTGAAGACAGCACCACTTTGGCCGTCAGTTCGACGAGCCGCCTGGATCGAGCCGTTGAATGTCTCCACCAGACGGCGGCAGATCGACAATCCAAGTCCCATGCCATCCGGCTTGGATGTAAAAAATGGCTCAAAAAGTCGATCCAGGACATCGACGCCAAGTCCCACCCCTTCATCGCTGACCGTGAACCCGACCCGGTCGACGTCCGCAAAGGTCGTGACAGTTATCAGTCCACCCTTGGAGCGTCTTGCTTGGCAGGCATCGCGTGCATTGACCAAAAGATTCTGGACAATCTGCTCGAGGCCAACCTGATCTCCCGATGCCAGCGGCGCAGGCTCCAGTAGATCCAAACGCACGTCGATCCTGTGACGATCGAAATCTGCCCGGTTGAGCGAGGCGATTTCCGTTGCGACTTGATTGAGGTCCACCACTTGGTTGGTCGGTGGATCAGCCGAGTTCCAATCCCGCAGCTTCTGCAGCAGCGCACCCGCGCGCTTGGCATGCCGTGCATTCGCCTCAAGCACAGCGCTGATGGCAGTGTCGTCACGCACGGTTGACTTCAACATCCGCAAGCCGGCCTGACTTTGACTGAGCAGTGCGGCCAAGGGTTGTGTCAGTTCGTGT
>JAYSUN010000293.1:0-13630 GCA_043719045.1 Hyphomicrobiaceae bacterium
TCTGCGTTGATCGCCACCGCGCCGACTTTCTGGCCTTTATCAAGACCAGTGTCGACCTCGTGTTCGCCAACGAAAGCGAACTTCTCTCGCTTTACGAAACCAAGTCGTTCGACGACGCGATCGTGCTCATCAAGCGAGATGCCAAGTTGGCAGCCGTCACCCGCAGCTCGAAAGGCTCCGTGATTGTGCCAGCTAGCGGCGCGATGGTGACGGTGCCGGTCGTGCCCGTCGCCAAAGTGATCGATACGACCGGCGCGGGCGATCTTTACGCTGCCGGCTTCCTCTATGGCTACACCCATGGCCGCGACCACGCGACTTGCGGGCGGCTTGGCAGTCTCGCGGCGGCTGAAATCATCAGCCACGTTGGCGCGCGGCCGGAAGCAAAACTGTCGGAACTTGCCAGGGCAAACGGCTTGCTTTGACTTGATTGGTGTCTGTCTAGCTAGGCGTCGAGGCCGTAGCCGACGCGCCCCAGGTGGCATTCCAACGGATCCGGGCCGATCTTGGTCAAGTTTGACGGTGGCTGGTTCACATTGCGGCGCAGACCGGTTTCGGTTAGATGTTGGTTATGTTCGTGATCAGCCGAGTTCGCGCCATTGGGCGAATTATCATCCCCGCCGCTTGAAAGCGCCGGGGACGTTGGCGTTTTGCGCCCAGTATCTGACTCCCTATCTTCACTGTTCCAACGGATTTGCCATGACCGCCGATATCCGAGATTGGGGTGCGACGCTCGCATTGCCCCAGACTGATTTTCCCATGCGTGCCGGGCTGCCTCAGATGGAACCCAGACTGCTTGAGCGCTGGGCCAAGATCGATCTCTACGACCAACTCCGTAAAGCGTCTGTCGGGCGCGACAAGTTCGTGCTGCACGATGGCCCGCCTTATGCCAACGGCAACATCCATATCGGTCATGCACTGAATAAGATCCTCAAGGATCTGGTGACACGCACGCAACAAATGGCGGGCAAGGACAGCAACTACGTGCCGGGCTGGGATTGCCACGGCTTGCCGATCGAATGGAAGATCGAGGAAGAGTATCGCGCCAAAGGTAAGAACAAGGACGATGTGCCGGTCATCGAGTTCCGCAAGGAATGCCGCGCGTTTGCCGAAAAGTGGATTGACGTGCAACGCCAGGAATTCAAACGTCTGGGCATCGAAGGCGATTGGAAGCATCCGTACACGACGATGACGTATCCAGCCGAAGCGCAGATCGCGCGCGAGCTGCATAAGTTCGCCGAGTCAGGACAGCTGTATCGCGGCTCGAAGCCGGTGATGTGGTCGGTGGTCGAGAAGACCGCCCTCGCCGAAGCCGAGGTGGAGTATCATGACTATCAGTCGGATATGGTGTGGGTGAAGTTTCCGGTGGAATCCGTTGTGACTGGCGGTCCGTCACCCGATGCCAAGCGATTGATGTTGGCTCCAGGTGACAATGTTGTCATCTGGACAACGACGCCGTGGACGCTGCCGGGCAATCGCGCGATCTCGTTTAACAACAAGATCGCTTACGGACTTTACGAGGTCATAAAAGCGCCGGAAAACAACTGGGCCAAGATTGGCGAGAGGTATATCCTCGCCGACAAGCTGGTTGAAGGTGTTATGAAGGCTGCCAAGGTGGAGGAGTATCAAAAGCGATTTGCCGTGCCCGCCATCATGCTGGCCAGCGCCAGATGTTCTCACCCTCTCCGCGGCGCAAATCTCGGCGGCTATCAGTTCGACGTCCCGCTGTTGGACGGTGATCACGTGACGGACGATGCGGGTACGGGCTTTGTCCATACGGCGCCCGGCCATGGACGCGAGGACTTTGACATCTGGACGGCATCGACGCGGCTGCTGACCCAGCGTGGCATCGACCCATCCATCCCCTACACCGTCGACGCCGATGGCGCCTTCACGAGCGAAGCGCCGGGCTTCACCGGCGAGCGCGTGATCACCGACAAGGGCGACAAGGGCCGCGCCAACGACGCCGTGATCAAGGCCCTGTCCGACGCGGGCATGATGGTCGCGCGCGGACGCTTGAAGCACCAATACCCGCACTCCTGGCGCTCGAAGAAGCCTGTCATCTTCCGCAACACGCCGCAGTGGTTCATCCACATGGATAAAAAGGTTGCGATGCTGGCCGATCGAACGCTCCGCGAAGCGTCGCTCCAATCCATCCGCGAAACGCAGTGGGTGCCACCGTCCGGGCAGAACCGCATCACCGGCATGATCGAGGCGAAGCCCGACTGGGTGGTCTCGCGTCAGCGCGCATGGGGCGTGCCGATCGCCGTGTTCGTCAAGAAGGGGACCAACGATTTGCTGGTCGACACTAAGGTCAACCAACGCATTTACGATGCCATGTTCAACGAAGGCGCGGACGTCTGGTTCGCCGACCCCGATGGTGCACGCTTTCTGAAGCCCGACTACAATCCGGCCGACTACGAGAAAGTCACCGATGTGCTCGATGTCTGGTTCGATTCAGGCTCGACCCACACGTATGTTTTGAACGACCCGCACTTCCCCGGCCTCTGCAACATCAAGCGCAAGGTCGAAGGCGGCCGCGATATTGTGATGTATCTCGAAGGCTCGGATCAACATCGCGGCTGGTTCCATTCATCGCTGATCGAAAGTTCCGGCACGCGCGGGCATGCACCGTTTGATGTTGTTCTCACCCATGGTTTCACGATGGACGAGAAGGGGCAGAAAATGTCCAAGTCGCTCGGCAATACCGTCGAGCCGCAGAAGGTCATCAAAGAATCGGGTGCTGACATCTTGCGGATGTGGGTGGCCTCCTGCGACTATTGGGATGATCAGCGCCTTGGCCCGGATATTCTGAAGTCCGTTGCGGATGGCTATCGCAAGACCCGCAACACCATCCGTTGGATGCTTGGCACACTCGCGCATTACAATGCGAAGCAGGTTGTGACGTATCGTGAGATGCCGGAGTTGGAGCGCTACATGCTCCATCAACTGAGCCTGCTGGATGGAATCATCACAACGGCCTATCGCGAGTATGACTACAAGAAGGTCGTCTCGGCGCTGGCACAGTTTATGAACACTGATTTGTCGGCGTTCTATTTCGATATCCGCAAAGACGCGTTGTATTGCGAAGCGCCGTCGTCGCTTAAACGCCGGGCCGCTCTGACATGTGTTGAGCATCTCTTCCGGTGTGTGACGGTGTGGTTGGCGCCGATCCTCGTGTTCACGGCTGAGGAAGCCTGGTTGGCCCGCTATCCGAGTGAAACGGATTCGGTGCATGTGCAGCAATTTCCAAGCACTCCTGCTGAATGGCGCGACGATTCACTCGACGCCAAGTGGGACAAGGTGCGCAAGGTTCGCCGTGTCGTCACTGGGGCGCTTGAGATCGAACGCGCGCAAAAGCGGATCGGTTCGTCGCTCGAAGCGGCCCCCGATGTGTCGATCGATGATGCTGATCTGGCTGCGGCGGTGGCAGGTCTGGATCTGTCTGAAATCGCCATCACGTCGAGCGCGGTCGTGATGTCAGGCCCGACGCCTGACGGCGCCTTCACATTGCCGGATGTAGCGGGCGTCGCCGTAGTCGTGAAACGGGCTGAAGGCCGCAAGTGCGCGCGCTCGTGGCGCTACACGACCGATGTCGGCCGTAATCCAAAGTATCCGGAACTCTCCGCCCGCGATGCCGCCGTGATGCAGGAAATCGAGGCGGCTTGAAACGTGGCGACTGGACAGTCGTAGGTTGGGTCAAGCATAGCGGCCCAACATAGCTGGCACCTCTCGCGGATGTTGGACTACACAACAAGTGCTTGACCCAAACCTGCGACAGGCATTCGCCAAACGCTGACGCTCACATGCGGAAGACACCGAATTTGGTGTCTTCGATGGGCGCGTTGAGGCAGGCTGAAAACGCCAAGCCTAGGACGCGGCGGGTCTCGCGCGGGGTGATGATACCGTCGTCCCAGATGCGGGCGGTGGCGTAGTAGGGGTGGCCCTCGATCTCGAACTGATCGAGAATTGGCTGTTTGAACGCCGCTTCGTCGGCAGCGCTCCATTGTTTACCGTCGGCCTCGATGTTATCGCGGCGAACTGTGGCGAGAACGCCGGCTGCTTGCGGGCCGCCCATCACGGAAATGCGCGCGTTTGGCCACGTAAATAGAAAGCGTGCGCCGTAGGCACGGCCACACATCGCGTAGTTGCCAGCGCCGTAACTGCCACCGACGATGACCGTTACCTTGGGCACGTTGGCACAGGCGACGGCCATGACCATCTTGGCTCCGTTGCGGGCAATGCCGCCGGCCTCGGCCTCGCGTCCGACCATGAAGCCGGTGATGTTTTGCAGGAACAGCAGTGGGATTTTGCGCTGGCAGGCCAGTTCAATAAAGTGCGCCGCCTTTTGGGCGGTTTCAGAATACAGGATTCCGTTGTTGGCAATGATGGCGATGGGCAGCCCCTCAATATGGGCAAAGCCTGTCACAAGAGTGGTTGCATAATTCGCCTTGAATTCATCGATGTCCGAGCCATCGACGATGCGGGCGATCAATTCGCGGGCGTCGTATTGGGTCATCAGAGAAGCCGGGATGCAACCGTCGATCTCGTCCAAGTCGTAGGCAGGCAGGCGAGCCTCGCGGGTGACGACGTTCATGGGTTTGACGCTGTTGAGATGGGCAACGATGTTGCGTGTGATGTCGAGGGCGTGCCGGTCGTCGAGCGCATAGTGATCCGCCACACCTGAAAGGCGCGTGTGCACGTCAGCGCCGCCCAGATCCTCGGCAGAGATGATTTCCCCGGTTGCGACTTTGACCAATGGTGGACCACCGAGGAAGATGGTGCCTTGTTTCCGCACGATGATGCTTTCATCAGACATAGCGGGCACGTATGCACCGCCCGCGGTGCATGATCCCATGACGGCGGCAATTTGGGGGATTCGTTCGGCGCTCATGCGTGCTTGATTGTAGAAAATGCGGCCGAAGTGCTCTTTGTCAGGAAACACCTCCGTGTGTTGCGGCAGGTTCGCGCCACCACTGTCGACCAGGTAGATGCAGGGCATACGGTTCGTCTGGGCGATTTCTTGCGCGCGCAAGTGCTTTTTGACGGTCATTGGAAAGTAGGTGCCGCCCTTGATGGTCGCATCATTGGCGACGATGACACATTCGCGGCCTGAGACGCGGCCGACGCCGGTGATCATCCCGGCTCCATGGATGTCGCCGCCGTACATGCCATGTGCCGCCAATTGCGACAATTCAAGAAAAGGCGAACCCGGATCGATCAACGTCATCACGCGGTCGCGGGGCAGCAGCTTGCCGCGTGCAGCATGGCGGTCGCGAAGTTTCTCAGGTCCTCCTACCGCAGCTTCTGCGCGTTTCGCCTGCAAGTCAGCGACGACCGCGGCCATGGCAGCTGCATTGGTCTTAAAGTCATCGGATGATGTGGAAACTGCAGTCTTGATCTTTGGCATGGGGCCCACTTCGGTCGTGAATGCGTGTCGGTTTAGTAGGCTGAGGCTGAGGCTTGGAGCAAGAGCAGCTGTCCTGATAGGCTTGTAGTCGTCGCATTTGGCAAGCTTGACGGTGTTGCGCGAGTGCGGCCAACATTGTGTTCAGTGCTGCAATCACCTGCAACCGAAAAAGCCAAACCCCATGAATCCAGCTCGTCGTCCCGGCCCGCTACAAGGCCTTCGCGTCATCGAACTCGCCCACGTTATGGCCGGGCCCGTCTGTGGTCTGATGCTTGCCGACATGGGTGCCGATGTCATCAAAGTCGAAAAAATTCACGGCGGTGATGATACGCGACGGCAGTTACCGCCGGACATCAAGGGCGAGTCGGCGGCGTACATGATGATGAACCGCAACAAGCGCGGCATCGTCATCGATTTGAAGCATCCGGACGGCAAAGCCGTGCTGCGCCGAATGGTTAAAGATGCCGATGTGCTGATCGAGAATTATCGCGCAGACACACTGCCGTCACTTGGGCTTGGCTATGAGGATCTGCGAACGATCAATCCAGGGCTGATCTATGCTGCAATCTCCGGTTTTGGTCGGACAGGTCCGTTGGCTGAGCAAGGCGGCTTTGACCTCGTGGCTCAGGGTATGTCCGGGTTGATGTCGATGACCGGCGAAGCTGCGGGGCGGCCGCCGGTTAAAGTCGGCGCGCCGATCTGTGACATTACTGCGGGTCTGCTGCTGACCATGGGGGTGCTTGCAGCCTATGCTCATCGGCAAAAGACGGGGCAGGGGCAGATGGTCGACACGTCACTGTTTGAGGCGGGGATCACGCACACGTATTGGCAATCGGCGATTGCGTTTGCGACCGGCGTGGCACCAGGCCCGATGGGCTCAGCGCACCCTCTCAATGCGCCCTACCAAGCGTTTGAGACGCGTGACGGTTGGGTCAATGTTGGTGCTGCCAACCAGAATTTATGGGGTGCCATGCTCGGGGCCCTCGACGCAGGGGCTCTGGGCGCTGATCCAAGGTTCGTCGATGGCAAGGCACGTATGCAGAATTTGCACGCCTTGATCGAGATGCTGGCGCCGTATTTCAAGAGTTTGACGACGGCTGAATTGCTGGAACGGATGGCGGCGGTTGGAGTCCCAGTCGGGCCGGTGTTGTCGGTTTCGGATATGCATAAGCACCCGCAAACACTCGCCCGTAATATGGTTCCAAACGTTGATCATCCGGTTGCGGGGAGAATGCAAACAATTGGTTTGCCTGTAAAATTTTCGGAGACGCCGGGTGGCGTGCAACATGCTGCGCCGCTGCTGGGGCAGCACACACGCGAGGTGCTGGCGGGCTTCGGTTATTCACGGGTTGAGATTGAGGCGCTGGTTAACACTGCAGCCGTGCAAGCCTTAGCTTGAGCGTCATGGATTCTGCCGATCAAACGCCAAGCTGCTTCTGACCAGAGCCTTGAAAGTGGCGTTGAGTTCCCCATGTACGTGCTAGGCTCTCGTCCCCCTGGGAGCCACGCCCGTTACGTCCCCCGTAACGGCATGGCGGCGGTCGTGTCCCCCACATGACCGCCGCATTAAAATCAGCTGGTAGCCCAGTGCCGAGCCGCGCCCAACATGGCGTTGGTGGCGGTTACTTTGTTTTGTTTGGGGCGTTGCGCTTGGCGCGTTTGGCTGCGGGTTTCTTGACTGATCCTTTGCGGCGCTTGGGCGCCTCCACTTTGGTCGCCGGACCCGCCACGGACGCCGCCGCCACTTTGCTGCGCGCCTTTTTGCTGCCCGGTGTTGAACCCGTTTTAGCGACAAATGATACAACGTTGTTCGTTGCAATCGGGACAGCGATCGGAGTTGGTGCTGCCCTCAGGGTTGCAGCGGGGACGGCATCGGCGGTTGCACTCGCGACCGTTGGCAGCTTAGCTTCGGCTTTTGCCGAACCTGGAGCCGCGGCAGGTGTTGGTAGCGCCATGATTAACTGAGCCAACTCGGCGTGGCCTTCAACGATGTAGTCGGCCAATTCGTCGACGTCAGGTACGGCACGGCGGCATGCGGTCAGGCCATAGTCGAGCTGACCATTGTAGCTCTGCACTGTGATGTTCAAAGCGCAACCATGGGCCGGAATGGAGACCGGGAAGTAAGTCGCCATCTTGGCACCAGCGATGTAAAGGGGCACTGGCACGCCGGGCACGTTTGAGATTGCGACGTTCGCAATGGGCGGAATTTGGTCCGTGATCTTGGAGCGACCAAACAGGGTTGCGAGGCCAGTCATGATCCAAGGTGCACCGAACGACGGGAAATCGGTCGGAATGGCCGCTTTCATTGCGCCGGTGAGCTCCTTGCTTGATGTCGTTGACGCATTGATCGCCTTTAGACGCTCTAGCGGGTCCTTGAGGTCCGTGGCGAGCGACGCCAACATCATTGTGACCTGGTTGTTCGAATCCGTGTTGCCGGCTTCGCGCAGGCTCACTGGCACAGCCGCCGTCATAGCCTTGTCGAGGGTGACACCGAGGTCTTTCATGTAGCGGCGTAATGCTGTGGCACAGGCCGCCATGACGATGTCATTCAGCGATACCCCGACACGCTTGGCAAGGGCTTTGGATTCGGAAAGTGAGACCGTCCGTCCTGCAAACGCGCGTTGATTGGTGATCGATACATTGAGTGGCGTCCGAGGGCCGAAGCCCAACCCGCTTGGGAGGCCAATGCTTCCGTCGGCGCCGACCGTCGGCATCAGGTTCGGTAGCATGCTGCCGGTCATGCCGGACATCAGTCCCGACATCATATTTGGCAACATATTCTGGAGGCCCATGCCTGGCTTCATCATGTCGGCCAAGTTTGGCAGCTGTAGCTGGGGCAGTTTGCCGATCTGAGTAAAGGCCGGCATGGCAACCGTGGCCATCGCTCGCATAGCGTTCGGCAGCGTAGTGATCAGTTTGACGTATTGCTGAACTGTATTCTGCATGGCAGCCGTCGCAAGCTCGGCCACACCCAATTGATACTGGTTCGAGCGTTGGCGGGCACGAGGTGCGCGGACTGGGCGGGGCTCAGCGGTGATGTCGTAGAGGGCCTTCGCGAGCGCCACACCAGCCTGACCATCAATGGCAGCATGGTGAACCTTGGCGTAAAGGGCAACTTGTCCGGATTCGAGGCCCTCAAACACGAACATTTCCCAAAGCGGACGGCTGCGATCCAGCAGCGTCGAATGCAGGCGGCCGACGTATTGTTCAAGTTGTTTGAACGTGCCGGGCTTGGACAGCACCACGCGGCGGATGTGATACTCGAGGTCGACATCGTCATCTTCGACCCAGACTGGATTGGACATCTCAAACGGCATCTGCGCCAGTTTTCGCTCGAACACAGACGCCAGATGGAGGCGCCCGCCCACATGCTTCATGACATCTTCAAAAAACTCGCCTTTGTAGTCTTTCGGTAGGTCAAGCACATGAAGGCTGCCGACATGCATCGGCATCTCAGGAGTCTCAAGGTGCAAGAAGGATGCATCTACGCCGCTAAGATGGATCATCGGGGGCTCCTAGAGAACCTTTAGTCAGTCCGAAAGAGCCGCGCGCAGTGGCGCAAAGCCCGAAGCAACGAGGGAACCGTATCAGCATGTCATGACGCGTTTTGACATGTTTGCCAGATTTGGCGCATTTGCTCAAGCGAAACCGAGGCACGAAGCAGTCGTTTCGAGGGTAGAGTTTGCGTCGTCATAGTGATCAAGATTCAAGTCGCCACGCGAGCCCGGTCAATGAGTTGCAAGATCACATCGTAGTCGACAGTCGGCGGGACTCACTCGTCGCGATACACTCGTTCGCGCCGCTCATGGCGCTCCTGAGCTTCGACCGAGAGCGTCGCAACGGGACGCGCGTCCAGACGGCGCAAATTGATCGGCTCGCCAGTATCATCACAATAGCCGTAACTGCCATCATCGATACGGCGCAGTGCTTGTTCGATCTTGTTGATCAACTTGCGCTGGCGATCACGCGCCCGCAAATCCAGTGCGCGGTCTGTCTCGTGCGTGGCTCGATCCGCCAAGTCAGGGTGCTGCAAAGTATCGTCGTGGAGCACCTGTAAGGTTTCCAACGTTTCCTTGATAATGTCTTCTTTCCATTTTTGTAGCTTGGCGCGGAAATAAGCCCGTTGCATCGGGCTCATGAAGTCCTCGTCATCGGACGGACGGTAATTGTCCGGCAGCACGAGCGAGTGATAGTCGACGCCTGATGATTTTGACATGATCTTGCCTGCAGGCGGAGAAGTTGTCGGCTGTGAGAGCCGCGATTGAACCGCGGGCGTTTGCTTCTCTGCGACTTTAGCATAATTCGATTGCACAGATCCTGATGCCGTCGACTTGCTTGCTGCACGAGGCGCAGTGATTTGAGTCGGCTTGATCGGAGGGCTCGAGTTTTTTGGCGTCAAAGCCTGAGACTTGTTCGCTTTTGCGGTCGGAGCATTCGGTTTGGTCTTCACGACGATCTTGATAGATCGAGCCGACGCTTTGGGTTTTTTAACAGCCGTGGTGCTTTTGGCTGTTGCAGCTTTGGCAGACTTGGGAACCGAAATCGTGTTTTTATTTTTGGCCTTTATGGGAGCCGATGCTCGTGACGGTGCTTTTTGCACCGTCTTGCGCATCGAGTTAAGCTTGCCGGGTTGACTGAGTGACGCGATGTTCTTTGCCTTCGTTGCCGACTTCACGGTTGGGGGCTCGGTTGCACCATTGGTTCTCTGCAGTCCTGCTTTGGCACGATGTGTTAGGCCGTTCAGACTGACCGTCCGTACGGCTCTGGGCCGCGGCAATTGAGTCTGAGCTGAAGCTGTGACCTTTCGCGATCGCGTGTCCTTCGCCATAATCTCTCCCCGGCCGTCATTGCGGCAGCAGTTCTTGCTGAACAGTGCTCTGCCTCAAGCAATTTTCGTGCTGCTATTGGCGGGCTGAGGCCGGCAAGTCAAGCCACTTGCCCGTCACGTTTGTGTCCTGGGCACCGCTGTTGCAGCAGTCGCAAGTGCTTCACAAACCATGAATTTTAGCTGAAAGTGCGGTGCACAACGAGCGCGGGATTAAGGATCGCCGATGGACGTAAACCAATGTGGCAGTTGATCGTCGGCGTCGATTAAATCGCAGTCTAGTCCATGTAATACCGCCAGTGCTTCGGGCGGTAGCGGCTGTGGTTCGTGCAGTCCGTTGAGGCGGCCCCACAGTCCAGTCCAGAGCCGGGCGGTGGTCCATGGATTGTAGCCGCCGCCGCCGAGGATAACGGTATGTTGCGATGCAGCAATGATTTGATCCACTGTTTTCCATAAGGTGTGATTTCGGAGGTGCATGGCCGAAAGCGGATCACCCGCCAAACTATCGGCCCCCAAGGTGATCACGGTCGCATGTCGGGCAAATCGCTGGAGCCACGGATACAACTCGGCTTCGCAGACGTGAGCGAAGCCGATGTCGCCAATACCTCTTGGCGTCTCAACGTTGGTAATGCGACCGTCGTCGAGGGTGCAGCTGTGACCCGTTCCAGGCCAACGACCGCCTTCATGAATCGAGAACAGGCCGACTCGGGAATTGGCGGCAAAGGCTGCCTCCACGCCGTCGCCATGGTGCGCATCGAGATCGATGTAGGCCACTTGCGGCAGACCACGGTCCAACAAACGCTGGAGCGCGAAGACAGGGTCGTTCAAGTAGCAAAAACCCGATGCCCGACCACGGTGGCCGTGATGTGTGCCGCCTGCGGGATGGAAGGCGACGCTGCCTTGCAAAGCTATGTCTGCCGCCAAAAGCGCACCACCAACGCTGGCGCGGGCACGCTCCCATAAGCCTTCAAAGACGGGGCACTCCATGGTGCCAAGATTGTAGCGGGTGCGGTCATCGGCTGTTGCCAAGCGGTCGATACTGACGCGTTGGAGGGCTGTCAGATAGTCAACAGTATGGAAGGCCGCGAGTTCTGTGACGTTCGGGAGGGGTGCCAGACGGATCGCGGCATCAGGCAACCATCCGAGCGCCTGCGCAAGGTGAACCACAGCTGCCTGTCGCCCGTTCGATAACGGATGGTGGCGGCCAAAACCGGGAGTCAAAAATGCCGGGTGCGAGATAAATGCCGCTGGCCGTCGCGTCATGTGCGCAGGACAATCTTGGCAAAGTCGGTTTTGCCGGCATCGATGTCTTGGAATGCCCGCGCGCCGTCAGCCATTCGCCGCTCTTCGAACCAGTTGAGCGGTCCGAAGTGACCGGCTGCGAGGGCTGTCACCGTCTCCCGGAAGTCGACCATGGTGTAGCAAAAACTGCCCATAAACGTGACCTCCTGCAAGGTCAGTCGTCGAACGTCAACGCCTGCATGACCCGGCAAGAGACCAAGGTGTACAATAATGCCACCAGGCCTGATCATGCGAAATGCAGCTGCTCGTGTTGCTTCCGCCCCGACGGCATCAATGATGAGATCAACAGAGGCATCGCGCGGTGCATCTTTGCCGGTCGGATCGTATGCGCGGATTGGTCCGGCCGTTTCAGCGGTCTTGCGTCGGCCTGCGTGCGGCTCGCCCAAGCGGATATCGCGCGCACCACGCAGCGCGAGGCACAGGGCCGACGTCAGGCCGATCGCCCCGCCCCCTAACACTGCGCACGTGACCGCCGATACTGGTCGCGCCACGCGGGTCACCGCTAGATCGACCGCGTGATAAGAGACCGCAATGGGCTCGGCGAGCGCCGCCTGTGTCTGATTGAGGTGATCTGGTATCTTGACCAGATTGGCCTCTGGTACCGTGATGAAATCTGCAAATGCTCCCGGTCGTGCGGGCATTGAAATGATCATCCGCTCTGCGCACAAGTGGTTGCGGCCGCTTTGGCACCTATCGCAATGCCCACATGTGACGAGCGGGTTGACAGTGACGCGCTCGCCAGTGCGCGGTCCGGAGGCGACATAACCCGATGCTTCATGGCCGAGAATGAGTGGTGCGGGACGGCGCTCATCGTGGCCGTGATAGCCGTGCATGTCCGAGCCGCATATACCGCAATCCGAGACCTTCACGAGGACGTCATCGTTCGCGGGGATCGGGTCGCGGACGGTCCGGTACTCGAGCTGGTTCGGACCGGTGTAGACAAGAGCTTTCATGGTTGCTCACGGACTGAAGGTTCAAGACTTCAATCAGGCAACGTCTGTGCGCGTTAGGCAAATTAAATATTTGTTCGGAGGCAATGGAGATCAGGGAAATACCGTTGCCGGAAGACACGACACCACCGCGTCGGGGAGGGAGGTGTGTGGCGGTGCGGCGACGCCGCATCTTCCGGCAACGGGTCTGGGTAGGGAGTGTCGAGAGAGAGTCAACTCGGCCTTCCCCTGCGACGCAATGGATGTCACCGCTGCATCGAAAGTAGTTTGTGTTGCCCCTTGCATTGCGAGGCAGAATGCTTGGAAGGGTATCGCTTCGTTTGCGACCACCCTGATGAATGAGATTTTCGACCCTGATCGTGGCTGGAACAGGGCAGTGACGCGGCCATTCTACGACCGCTCTTCACAAAGGCGCCGAGTTTGGAAACACTTCTCACGAGAGTGCGCCGCAAAGCGGTCGCAAAAGAGAAACGCTTCCGCTGTGCTGAGCAGACGTGCAACGAGAATCGCACCTGTCATCATCGGCTTGGGTGAAGCACAATTGTGCCAACGCTTCGACTGGTCAAGGTCCCGGATATGTGGCCAGCGCGACGGCGCAGCCCATATTCCGGGATACCGGGAAAATGATCTCACAGACGCTCCGCCAACAGATCGCTATTCGATTGTCGTTGAGAGTATCCTAAGTTGATGCTTCAGCATCAGCCCCCCTCTTTCGGCCCCAAACCTGCGTCACGGGGCGCGTGCAATCGAGTCAATGTGAGAATCCGCTCAATGACGCGGTTTGGGGGCATTGCGACGTTGATGATGATCGGGCGTTCGGCGCCGCGCGGCTCTTCAAGGGCTTCAAATTGACTGTCCAAAAGCGCTGGCGGCATGAAATGATTGCGTCTGCGCCTGACGCGATCTGCGATCAGATCTTTTGAGCCTTTCAGGTAGACGAGCTGAATCTCGGGGCGGCCATGAAGCAAGCGATGGCGATAAGCCCGTTTAAGTGCAGAACACGTGACAATGGCCGGTATCTGTTGGATCGTCTGGAAGTCAACCCAAGCGCCAATGGCATCGAGCCAAGGCCATCGGTCGTCGTCCGTCAGCGGTATGCCCGCTGCCATTTTGGCGACGTTGGCTTCGGGGTGAAACGTGTCGCCA
>JAYSUN010000294.1:0-4610 GCA_043719045.1 Hyphomicrobiaceae bacterium
CATCGAGTGGGTGATGGATCAGGCCGGCATGAAAAGCCGCCGCCCCCGCTATGTCGGTCGTGCCGCCGCAGCATCAACTGCAACCGGCCAACTCAACCGCCAGGCTTTCGCCGACCAGTGTTTTCTGCTCGGCCAAGTGGCGGCTGAGTTGGCCGGTTGCAGTTGATGCTGCGGCGGCACGACCGACATAGCGGGGGCGGCGGCTTTTCATGCCGGCCTGATCCATCACCCACTCGATGTTCGGTTCGATGTAGCTCCACGCCCCCATGTTGCGCGGCTCTTCCTGGCACCAGACGACTTCGGCGTTCGGGAAACGTTTCAGCTCCGCCATCAGTGCCCGCGCCGGGAACGGATACAACTGTTCAACACGCATGATGTAGACGTCGTTTTGTTTCGCGGCTTCGCGGGTCTCATACAGGTCGTAATAAACTTTGCCGGTGCACAGAACGACCCGGCGGATCTGGTTGTCCGGCGCGAGTTCGACGGCATCGGCGCGGCGACCGACTTTCAGGCGGTCGGCGTCATCCCATAGAATGCGGTGGAACGTCGTCCCCGGACCCATCTCATCCAGGTTCGAAACTACCCGCTTGTGCCGCAGCAGCGACTTCGGCGTCATGATGATCAGCGGCTTGCGGATTTTGCGCTGGAGCTGGCGGCGCAGAATGTGGAAATAGTTCGCAGGCGTTGTGCAGTTGGCGACTTGCCAGTTATCCTCGGCGGAGAGCTGCAAAAATCGCTCCAGGCGGGCTGACGAATGCTCGGGCCCTTGGCCTTCGTAGCCGTGCGGCAACAGGCAGACGAGGCCAGACATCCGCAGCCATTTGCGTTCGCCGGAGCAGATGAACTGGTCAAACACCACCTGGGCACCGTTGGCGAAGTCGCCGAACTGGGCTTCCCACAATGTCAACGCGTTCGGCTCGGCCAAGGTGTAGCCGTATTCGAAGCCAAGCACGGCTTCTTCCGACAGCATGGAGTTGATAATTTCAAAGCGGCCCTGATCGGGAGCAACGTACTTGAGCGGGGTGTAGCGGCGCTCTGACACTTGGTCGATCAAGACGGCGTGGCGCTGCGAAAACGTGCCACGCTCGACGTCCTGACCGGAGAAGCGGACTGGATACTTCTCACGCATTAACGTGCCCAACGCCAGATGCTCGGCCATCGCCCAATCGATTTCGACGCCGGTTTCGACCATTTCACGGCGCTTATCGAGTAACCGCTGCACTGTTTTGTGGGCGTTGAAATCATTCGGGATCGCGGTGATCCGACGCCCCACTTCTTTCAGCGCATCGATGGCGACACCGGTGTTGCCGCGTCGTGCTTCATCGTCCGATTGGCCCATTCCGGCCCAACGGCCATCGAGCCAGTCGGCGCTGTTCGGTTTGTAGCCTTCAGCCGCTGCGAGCTCGACATCAAGTTGCGCGCGGAACTGCGCCTTCATCTCGTCGACTTCCGCCTCCGTCAGTGTACCCTCAGCGATGAGTTTTTTTGAATACAGCTCGACCGTACTCGCGTGCGCTTTAATCTTTTTGTACATCAGCGGCTGGGTGAACGCCGGTTCGTCGCTCTCGTTATGGCCGTGGCGACGATAGCAAATCATGTCGATGACGACAGGCTTCTGGAACTTCATCCGAAACTCTGTGGCAATCTTGGCGACGTGGGTCACGGCTTCCGGATTGTCGGCGTTGACGTGAAAAATCGGCGCTTCTACCATTTTGGCAACATCGGTGCAATACGGTGATGAGCGTGACAGGCGCGGGTTGGTCGTGAAGCCGATCTGGTTATTGATGACAAAGTGAATCGAGCCGCCGGTCCGATGGCCTTTCAGGCCGGAGAGGCCGAGGCATTCAGCTACGACCCCCTGTCCGGCAAAAGCCGCATCGCCATGGATCAGTAGCGGCAGCACCGCACCACGGTCGGTCGAGGTGCAACCGTGTTGATCCTGCTTGGCGCGGACTTTGCCGAGTACGACGGGATCAACGATTTCCAAGTGCGACGGATTGGCGGTTAGCGACAGATGAACGTTGTTGCCATCAAACGTGCGGTCCGACGATGCGCCGAGGTGATACTTGACGTCCCCAGAACCTTCGACGTCGTCCGGTTTGAACGAACCGCCCTTGAATTCGTTGAAGATCGCGCGAAATGGCTTGCCCATGACGTTCGCGAGCGTGGTCAGGCGGCCGCGATGGGCCATGCCGATGACAATTTCCTTGATGCCGAGTTGACCACCGCGCTTGATGATTTGTTCCAGCGCCGGCACCATGGATTCGCCGCCTTCAAGGCCGAACCGCTTGGTGCCGGTAAATTTGACTTCGGCAAACTTTTCGAAGCCCTCAGCCTCGATCAGCTTGTTTAGAATAGCGCGCTTGCCTTCCTTTGTGAATGTGATGTCCTTTTGCTCGCCCTCAATCCGCTTCTGAATCCAGTCTTTCTGGACCGGCGAGGTGATATGCATGAACTCGACGCCGATCTGGCGGCAATAGGTGCGGCGCAGGATTTGCAGAATCTGCCGGATCGTCGCGGTTTCGAGCCCCAACACTTTGTCGATGAAGATCGGGCGGTCGAGGTCAGCATCAGTAAAACCATAGGTTTCAGGCTTTAGCTCTTTATGAACTGCGCGTTCCGTGATGCCAAGGGGATCAAGGTCGGCCTGTAGATGCCCCATGACACGGTAGGCGCGGATCAGCATGAGTGCGCGGATGCTGTCTTGAGTGGCCCTGACGGCACCGGAATCCGAGATCTGCTGGCCGCTTGCCTGGGTTTTTGCTTGGATCTTGTCCTGTATAATCTTTTGGGCTTCGCCGTAATCACCCGTCAGCGCACCCATCACGTCGGCACTGGCTAAGCCACCCGCCCCGACTTCGTTAAGCGGGCGCCCCCATGAGGGACCGTCGTGGCCGTTGCTCTGCTGATCCTCGACGCTGCGGAAAAATTGTTGCCATTCATCGCTGACGGCACCGGGGTTGGTTTCATAAAGCGCCTGCATTTGCTCAACATAAGCGGCGTTCACACCATTCAAAAATGAGGTCCGTGCGAAGGCTTCATTCAGCGCTTGTCGTGACATGAGCGGTCTAAGTCCCGAGAAAAATTGACGAACATCGATAGCAACAGCGATGGTTGGCAGGCGTCCACGCGGCTGGTGCGCCGCTGAACGTCTGCTAGAGCATTTCGAGTGACCCCGTACACCAGATCATCGCAGGCGTTAAGCCTTTAAAAAGTGGCAGGTCAACGGCGGTGCACAGGTTTTTGTGCCACAAAATCAGGCAGCAGCTTAGAGGCTGGTAACCAATTGATCATTTGTACGTGGGTACCGCGTCCGTGGACTAATAGTGCAAGAGTTTGATCATTATTTCGCGCCAAATTGCAGGAAAATATCAGGGATCAAGCGATGTTCGCAATAAAAAATCTGCTCAGGGGTTTTGCCAGTCCTGCCGAGCGCGCCATGATGGTGGCCGAAGATTTGGGCTTGGCTGTCGATCGGCCCTGCCCGAATAAAATGGCTGAAGATGCATTTCTGGCAAAGACGCTGGATGAATGCGCTTCGGACGTGACCCGCATGCTGCATCGTGAGTACGATTCGCAGTTCGCGGCGTTGGCGATTATGCCGGGGGGACGCCGCATCTATTCCGTGCTGGAGAGCGCAGTCACCCACGTTGCTGATACGACGGATTCACCCGAAGTGTGCGAGCAAATGTTGGATCTGTTTGAGGAAGACTGGGAGCTCAACCATCGCTCACCATTTGCCTCGGCGTTTTACGGTATGCTGCTGTCCAACAGCGCGTTCGCGTGGCGGGGCGATGCCAATGACGACAACATCATCGATCCGCGTTGGCAGAAATATCAGAAGTACAGCAAACACGCGCGTGAGGTGTTTCTGGAGAACGCGCCGAAAGCGGATCAATGCCCGTTCTGGCACCGGATGTACTTTGCGCTTGGGGCTGTGGACGAAAGTCGACCAAAAGAACTGCAGGCTCGCTTTGAAAGCGCTGTGGCGTTTGATCCCGGTGAAACCGATATTTATGTGACCCGCATGTCGCAATTACTGCCGCGCAGCGGCGGGTCGCACGCGCAGATGGACGCGTTTGCCCTTGACTGCATTGATGCTACCCGTTCCGAGATGGGCACCGCAGTATATGCCAAACTATATTCGCATATCAGTTGCTGGGAGCGCCTGCCGCAGACGCAAGTGAACTATAATATGCTGCGCAACAGCTTTTTTGATTGGCAGCGAAAGAACAAATCACAGTTCGTCGTCAACGCGCTGGTTAGCGCTGCGGTTGATTTTGAGGATTTTGGTACGGTGAATGGATTGCTTGGCGGGGAGTGGACGGAGTTTCACCCGGACGCTTGGTCGTCCAGCGAGCACGCTATCAACGCGATGACAATGCTGGAGAACCGGCGGAAGTTGCCGAAATCGAAAGCGGCCTGATGTCAGCCGCGAACCAGTCCGTCGTCGGCTATCGCTGCAATTAATTCGTCAACGAGCGCGGCAATTTTCTCGGCGTCAGCAGGAGCAACAGTCTTCATTGGCCCATCGTCGAGAATCCGCCCGATCGTGCCGAACGCATCGGTATCGAGTTCGCCGAACAGTTTTTTGATCAGCTGTAAGCGTG
>JAYSUN010000295.1:0-4604 GCA_043719045.1 Hyphomicrobiaceae bacterium
CATCGTCCATGTCGTCGGCCCTGAGCAGGGCTTGACGCTGCCGGGACTGACAATCGTCTGCGGTGACAGTCATACGTCGACGCATGGTGCGTTCGGCGCGTTCGCGTTTGGCATCGGGGCGTCGGAAGTGGCGCACGTTTTGATGACCCAGACCCTATGGCAAAAAAAACCGCAGCGCATGCGGATTACCGTCGATGGCAGGCTTGGCGATGGCATTGCCGCCAAGGACGTCAGCCTTTCGATCATCGCCAAAATCGGCGCCGACGGCGCGCGCGGTTACGCCATTGAGTATGCGGGATCGACCATTCGATCCCTGGACATGGCAGGGCGCATGACCCTCTGCAACATGAGCATCGAGGCCGGTGGGCGGCTGGGCATTGTCGCGCCGGACGCAACCACGTTCGCCTGGCTGAAGGGCCGGCCGCATGCCCCTGCCAAGTCTCTATGGGACACCGCGTTAGAGGCTTGGTCGGAGCTGCCCAGTGATCCTGAAGCGACCTTCGACCACGAGGTGACACTGTCGGCGGATGCGATCGCGCCGGTCGTCACGTGGGGCATTTCCCCCGAAGACGCGTTGCCGATCTCGGCGCGCACGCCCGATCCAGCACACACAGCGGACCCAGCTCGAAAAAAATATCTCGAAGACGCGCTTGACTACATGGGCCTCAAAGCTGGGACATTGCTGGCGGGCGTCAAGATTGATCGGATCTTCATCGGCTCATGCACCAACGGTCGGATCGAGGATTTGCGCGCGGCCGCCCGGATTTTGACGGGTCGCAGAGCGATTGTCCCGGGGCTCGTTTCACCGGGCTCTAAACAGGTCAAGCAGCAGGCCGAGCAAGAGGGTCTGGATGGTATCTTCCGTTCGGCCGGCCTGGAGTGGGCGGACAGCGGTTGCTCCATGTGCGTCGGGATCAACGGCGATCAGGTTGCGGCGGGCGAACGCTGTGCCTCGACCACCAACCGCAATTTCAAGGGACGCCAAGGACCGGGCGCTCGCACACATTTGATGTCACCGGCGATGACCGCTGCAGCCGCCGTAACCGGCCACCTCACCGACGTGCGGGACATGCTCCGCGGTTGAAACCGCAGCGGCGCCACGTGCCGCGCTACGCCGCGTCGTCGTCGCCATCAGGTTTGGGCATTGCTGCCTCGAAATCGAGCTTGGCTTGCTCGGCCTCTTCAATGGCATCGAGCGGCACTTCATCGGGCATCAACGCTGCCACGTCTGTGGGTTCAGGCACCGTGAACTCGGGTGGTAGAGCACTGTCCAAAAGCCCGGCGCCCTTGAGTTCCGCCAACCCCGGCAGATCACGCACACCATCGAGGCCGAAGTGCTCCAGAAAACGCTGCGTCGTGCCATAGGTGATCGGCCGGCCCGGCACGCGGCGGCGGCCCCGTGGCCGGATCCAACTGGTTTCCATCAACACATCCAGGGTCCCAGATGAGGTGGCGACGCCACGGATTTCCTCGATTTCGGCACGCGTCACGGGCTGGTGATAGGCGACAATGGCCAGCGTTTCCATGGCAGCCCTGGACAGCTTGCGCTCTTCTTTGGTGCGCCGCTCCAGGAGATAAGACAAATCGTCGGCGGTCCGAAACGCCCATTTGCCCGCCACCTGCGCGAGATTGACACCGCGGCCTGAGTACAACGCCTGCAATGCATCGAGCAGGGCCGGCACATCGTCCTCAGCTTTCAGATGGCGAGCGAGATCAGACACCGTCAGTGGCTCGGTCGCCGCAAACAACAGCGCTTCCAAGATGCGCAGCTTCTCGGGTTGATCGGTGGCTGGCAGTTGAGCCTTGCCTGCCGTCGGCCCCAGCGTCTCGAGCGCAGTCCGTGCCGCATGTGGACCGCGTTGCGCCCGCAGATCGGGGTGGTCATCGGCTGCCATTCAGCCTCCACTAGCCTTTGGGCCGCTCGCCGACATTGCCTTCGGGGCGCCAGCCACTGGCAAGCTTGATGGCTTGTTCAAGCCAGCGGTCGCGGTCGATGCGGCCCAGCATGCCTTCAATATGAGTTTCGATCCAGTGGCACTCAAGTGGCGTCCAGCGGGCAATTTGATCGTAGTGCCAAATGCCCTGGTCGTTGAGCTTTTTCTCGAGTTTTTCAGCGACGCCCCAGATCAGTTTCAGGTCATCGCCCCGGGCACCGCGCGGCGCGTCCAGCAACGTCGGCTTGACGCCGCCGCCAGCGGGCTTGGCGCCACCTGGCGCAGGACCGCCGGTTAAACTCGCGGGTTTTGCCGCGGCCGTGCCGGACATCAAGCCTGCAGCCACTGTCGCTGCGGCTCCAGCCGTAACCCCGGCAACGCCCACAGACGATCCACCAACAGAGGCCGCGATGGTCGCGCCACCCGTCGCCGCAGGTGCGGCTGGTTTCGCGGCGGCCGCGGCCGTCGACGCTGCAATTTTTGCCGCCGCTTCGGCCTCGTCAAAACGTTTGCGCCACGCCCCGACTATCGAGCCATCGACCAGGGACGGGTCCGTCAATGTGGTCGCGCCGCCGACAGGCGCAGATGCCTTACGCCCGATCTGCGAGCCGGTCATGAGTTTTTTGCCGGTGGCATAGCCGTCGATGACTTTTTCCAGCAGAGCCGGTGTCAAATCCTCGTAGGTGTCGGCGAAAATCTGGACCATCGGTGCGTTGGCACAGGCGCCGGCACACTCGACTTCTTCCCACGAGAAATTGCCGTCCGGGGAAAGGTGGAAAGGTTCGCGATGGATGCGCTTGCGGCAGACCTCTTTGAGGGCTTCGGCGCCACGCAACATGCAAGGTGTCGTGCCACAGACCTGGACGTGGGCTTTCTTGCCGACCGGTGATAGCTGGAACTGCGTGTAGAACGTGGCGATTTCATAGACGCGGATGTAGGCCATGCCCAAGATTTCCGCGACCACGCGAATCGCTGGCTCCGGCAACCAGCCCTGGTGTTGTCCCTGGGCGCGCATCAACAGCGGAATCACGGCGGACGCCTGTTTGCCCGGTGGGTATTTTTTGATGGTCGCCTCGGCCCACACCTTGTTTTCGGGTGTGAAGGCAAAACTTGAGGGCTGGTTCGGATGGAGACGGCGAACGGCCATAGGATGTCGGGCCCTGTGAGCGGGTCTGGAAGGCGGGAACAGAAACGTGACCTTAGCTTGTGCCGATCTCCATGGTGAACGGAAGGCGGCATAGTTGCCGGAGTGTTTAGCCGAGCCGGGAGCGAGGCTCAATGGGGCAGTTCGGGGGGCAGTTCGGGGGGCAATCCAGAGACTGCTGACGCTTTAGGCGGGATGCGCTCATTTTTAGGTGCGTGCGGCTGCACAGCCCGTGCGTTGCGGCGTCAGGGCTGCGTGAAAGTCCCCACCGGCGGTAAACCGTTGCGCACGTGCAGCAAATGCTCCGTTGAGGCAAAGACAATGGGTTGAGGCACGGCCGAGGGTTGAGGCAAAGCAAAGGCCCCGGTTGCGTGGGCTGCGCAACCGGGGCCAAGAGAGGCAGAGGCGTCAGAGCAGAATCGGCTGGCAAGTTATTCTTCGCCCTGCGTCGTCGCAGGCTTGTTGGTCACGCGGCGTGATGTTGCGGTCACCGGCCGGTAATAGCGTTTTGGTTTTTCGATCGTCTCACCAGAGTTGTACGCGGGGGCCGCACTCGCCATCGGGGTCGACGAATACTTGTTCCAAGTGACCGTCACACGGGCGCCGGTCTTAACGCGCGGATACAGGTCGAGGACGTCTTGATTGAACATGCGAACACAGCCTTTGGAGGCGGCCGATCCGATGGTCCAGGGCGCATCGGTGCCATGGATGCGATAGGCGCTGGAGCCGAGATAGAGGGCGCGCACGCCTAATGGGTTCATCGGGTGACCACCTGGGACCCACATCGGCAAGCGCGGGTTTTCCGCACGCATTGTTGGCGTCGGTGTCCAACCCGGATTTTCACGTTTTTGGCTGACGGACGTCACGCCCTGCCAACGGCTTTGTTCGCGGGGAATTGCGATCGGGTAGCTGAGTGCCTCGCCGGGGCGGGTGATGTAGTACAAACGGCGATCGCCAAAGCTGACAATCACTTCGCCCGGCGTGCCGCCACGGAAGGCAACAGTCTGCTTGCCCGAGCCGCCTGCAGTTTCACTGCCACCCCAATCAAAGAAGAGACCTTGCGCCGAAGCAGGCGCTGCCGCTGACAACATGACAGTCGAAGCCGTTAATGCCCCGAGAAGAGCTGAGCACAGAAAAGTCTTGGCCATCATCGTCTCTCCTTCACCAAGCTCGCTGACATGGCGTACAATGTCCACATCAGCACAGCTGGTCATGATCTATTGTTGGTATAGGGTGCAAAAGGTTAAAGAGGTCCTGTCATCTATGCCAAAACGTGCCTAACCGATGCGCAGCCACAAACGTTGGCCGCCGACTCCGCGAAAGTTGACGATTGATTGCATTGCTGAACACCGTTACGCAACAGTCGAAAAGTCGAACTCAGGGCAAACTCGTGGGAAACCCGTGTTTCCCTTCGGCCTTGTGGGGATTCCGCCACAAAGCCGCGGCAGACACGCACATAGTTCGGGCAGTTGTCTGAGATCTGCCTGAGTTCAAGGCACTCGCAGATGCGGCACACACGACAGAGC
>JAYSUN010000296.1:0-4587 GCA_043719045.1 Hyphomicrobiaceae bacterium
GCATATTGGTCACGCAGGTTCTCCATTTCCGGATTGCATGGCCAACCAAACAGGGCCTTTTCGCACGCCGAGTTGAAGTAGGCAGCCATCACCGGGTTGGTAATGTCGGCTGCCACCCAAGACGTCAAGAATGCGTGCCAACCGCCAGCATTGGCGGGGTCCTTCTTGGCGCGGCGGGCCACAACGGTCTGCCAATCCGACGACTGCATGTCGACCTTGAAGCCGGCCTTTTCCATCAGCTGTTTGGCAACCGGAGCCAAGTTAGTCAGCACGTCGAGATCGGTCGAGTGCATCAGCACGATTGGCGTGCCGTCATACTTGGCCTCGGCCAGCAGTTCCTTGGCTTTGGCGAAGTTGGATTCGAGCAGGCCGTCCATGCCTTTTTCAGATGCGAGCGAAGTGCCGCAGACAAACATCGCCTTGCAGACCTTGTAGTAGTCGGGATTGCCGATCACGCCATCCAGGAAGTCCTTTTGGTTGAACGCATACCACAACGCTTGACGCACCTTCGGGTTATCAAAGGGCGGCTGTGTTGAGTTTGGGCGGAATGTGTACTGGTTGCCGAGCGGGTTTGAATCCCAAAGCTTGATGTTTGGGTCCTTCTTGATCAGCGGAATCAAGTCATGCTTCGGCGTTTCGATATAGTCGAGTTCACCGGCGAGCAACGCGTTGATGGCTTGTTGGTGATCCGAAATTGCGCGCCACTCGACGCGGTCGACGTTGACGACTTTCCCGCCGGCAAGACCCGACGCTGGTTCGGACCGTGGCTTGTACTTGGTGTTCTTCAGGTAGACAGTCTTGTCACCTGGCTTCCACTCGTCACGTGAGAAGATGAACGGGCCAGAGCCGACTGTCTCTTCGAGCTGCTTGTTCGGATCGCCATCAGCAACGCGCTTCGGCATCATGAATGGCACGTTCGACGAGGGCTTGCCGAGTGCGGTCAACACGAGACCGGTTGGTTCCTTGAGCTTCATCGTGAACGTATTGGCGTCGGTCGCGGTGACGGTGTCGACAAAGCTGTAAAGCTTTTGGCCAAGCGCATCCTTGGCCGACCAACGTTTCAACGACGCGACGCAATCCTCAGCGGTCACCGGTTTACCGTCGTGCCACTCAAGGCCTTCGCGGAGTGTGAAGGTGTGGGTCAGCTTATCATCGGAGACGGTATACTTGCCGACCATTTGCGGCTGGACATCGCCCTTGGCGTCCTGGGCGAACAGCGTATCATAAATCATATAGCCGTGATTGCGGACGATGTAGGCGGTCGTCCAGATCGGGTCGATGATTTTCAAGTCCGAGTGCATGACCACGCGCAGGGTTTTACCCTGTGCGAATACGCCGGTTGCCGATGCAGTCAATGCTGCGACCGCGGCCGTGGCGATTAAGCCTTTACGAATGATACTCATTAAAGTCCTCCCAGGTCTCACAGGCGGTAAGCCGTGCTGCAGCCGCCAATCGGCGAACTAGACACCAATGGCTTCAACGCTGTCCAGGGGGGCAGATAAGAAAATCTATATCAAGGCTGCACCGGTGCGGAAAACAGCTTCGATTTGAGGCAGATAGCCGGTTCTGTCAGCACCGTGCAGCGCAATTCCCGGCAATAGCGATAACGGCGCGCGACTGCTCTTGATGCCGGAGATGATCAGACGGTGCGCGGGGGAGCCGGCGTCCGGGTGGATCGGGCGGATTTTGAGCGCGCCAAAGCGGCCTGTCATGGCCTGGAGAAGCGGCTCAAGTGCGTCAGCCCGGTGGATCAGGACCGCCGTGCCGCCCGGTCTCAACATGGCAGCCATAAATCGCAGCCAGTGATCAAGCCCGTCGGCGGGCATGGCATTGGCTGCGTGCTTGAGGTGGTCGGTCGAATGGGTGCCATCCGTGTCGGTTTGATACGGCGGATTTGCAATGGCAAGATCGAAGGTATTGGTGAGTGCTGCAAGTACTGCCGATTGAGCTAACGGGGCTGTCAGGTCAGCCACCACGATCGAGGCACGGTCAGCCAAGCTGTTGGCTGCGATGTTGGCAAGCGCAAGTTCAGCGTAGGCGGCTTCGCGCTCGACCAGGACCGCAGTTGTTTGCGGCAGTCTCGTCAACGCGCAAAGACCAGCAGTCCCGACGCCAGCACCACAATCGATCATCCGGGCACCGGGTTGAGCGTGGCAGCTTGCAGCCAGCAAGACCGGATCGATGCCGGCACGATACCCGCGCCTAGGTTGGCGCAAGCGCAATTGCCCACCGAGGAATGCATCCGTGGTGAAGTCTGCATGTCTCATGGCCCGGGATCCATGAGGTGCTTGGCGAGACCCGCGTCAGAAAGGGCCACCCGAGCACGCGCGATATCATCCGCAAACACCAGGATCCGGCGTGGAAAAATGCCGATCGAGCCTTCAATGATGGACGTATGGCGGTCTGCCACCAGCACACGAACGTCAGCGGCGCTCAAAACCGCTTCGGCAAAGCTCAACAGCACGGGGTCGTTGGTGCGCAGGATTTCGAGCATACGGCCATGACTGCTGAAAAGTTGGTTCTTGACAGTGAATAGTTTTGTTTCGCGAAAGCCATCAAACGTTCAAGCGATGTCTGCAAACCGTGGCAAGCGAAACGCTGCGACATCACCGGGATCGTCTGTTTCGCTTGGGCGACCGATGGCATTGAACATGCGCCATTCGGATCCCAATCAAAAGCTGGTTTGGTCGACTATGCCCCGTGCGCTGCGATGGCGCGTTGATACGCTGGTCGTGCTTCAATCCGATCAACGAATTTGGTCAAGTTTGGATAGGCTTCGCGACCGGCAAACCGCAAAGCGATTTGGGCGACGAATGACAGCTGCACATCAGCACCGGTTAAGTCGGAGCCGACGAAATAGTTGCGCCCTTCGAGTTCACGATTGAGCCAGCCAAGATGGTTGGCCATCTCGTTATCGATCCGCGGGCGCAGTGGTGCACCAGCGTCGCCCAAACGGGCCGTGTACAAGTGCAGCATCAAAGGCAGCATGGCTGAGCCTTCGGCATAATGCATGAACTGGTTATGACGCTCATAGTCGGGCGTACCCAAGACCGGGGCAAAGCGGCCCTGGCCATAAGTTCGGATCAGATAGTCGATGATCGAGCCGGATTCGATGATGACGCGGCCATTGTCTCGAATGACCGGCGCTTTGCCAAGCGGGTGGATGGCCAACAACTCGGGTGGCGCTAAGTTTGTCTTCGTATCGCGCGCATAGTTGAAGACTGAATAGGGTTGACCCAGTTCCTCCAGCAGCCACGTAATCCGCCGGGACCGCGAGGCATTGAGATGGTGGAGTTCGATCATCAGAGACTCGCGGAATAGGGGTCGAACGGCTGTTGTCCGAAGCTACATCATGGCGGCTGGATGACCTGCACGCAAGACGCGTTGGCATGATTGCGTCCAGTACTGATACGCTCGCCAGACTGCGCCCAAGATTCACGCAACGACAATTCAATTCGGTAGTCATACCGGCACGCGGAAGTTTTAACTCGGCCGCCGGTGCCGTCCAGCGCCGGTCTTGTCTTTGGACTTCCACTGGATAACTTCGGTGGGGGAAGTTGCACACCTCATAATCGGCCGTGCCGCTTGACCGGGCCGTGTGCTGAACCGGAGTGTCGTGGCGCAACCCACCGATTGGGGCGCTGGCAAGGCCTGTGCGAGGTAACGGACCAACCCGCCCGCACAGTCTTGAGCCGATGGTCTCGGTCATGCCGCGTCACGCTGCAGCCAGGCCCGGCTATCCAGGTTCTGTGCAAGACGTTATAGTTGTCACATGACGAGTAAATGGCTTCTGGCATTGGTTTGGCTGGGCTTTAGCGCAGGCTTTGCTGCGGCAGCCCTCCATTGGCAGTGGTCCGGTGCCGTCGCAGCACACGAGCGCGAGGCAACCACTTTGCATCGTATTGTGTCGCAAAGGGTTGATCAACACGATGCTCACTTAACCGGCATTTCGGCGCTGACGACATCATCGCTCGCACCACCAATCGAGGCCCTCCGTGCGGTTGCAGCCACCATCATTCAGTTCTACCCGCGCATCCTGGCGGTCGATATTGTTGCGATCGACCAAGGCTCTGAGCTGACGACGATTTACACGAGCCGCAATGATCCCGGGACCGTGCCGTCGGACCTCATTGTGGCGGTAGCCCACCGTGGCAGTCGACGTGCCGAAGTTTCGGCCGCATCTGGCCCGCCGGGGCGCTATCTCCTGGTCAAGAGGGCGCCGAATTCAGATTCGGCCAGATACGCGCTGTCTCTGGAAATCGACAGCCAGCGCCTCATCGAGACAGATGGCGGCATGTCTTCGGGGACCGTCACCACGCTGGCCCTCCAGGATGGTCGTTCCATCTACGCAACGGCATTGCCGCCGCACGAAGCCTCGGTCGCTCACTTTCAGATTCAAACCGAGAAGACGCTGGCGAGCGCAAGTCAACCGATGAGCTTGGCAACACGCCGGCACGTGTCGATCGGGTCCCTCGTCCCTTGGAGCCTGATTGCTGCGTTTATGACGGTGACTGGTGCGCTCCTGTTGTTGTTTCGAAATGTGCTGCTGGCCCGGCATGCTGAGCAAGACGCGGTTGGCCGAGCGAC
>JAYSUN010000297.1:0-13529 GCA_043719045.1 Hyphomicrobiaceae bacterium
TTCGACCATGAAACACGCTCTTTTGTCTTGGTGCACTAAACTCGCCGCAGCACTGATGACTGTACTGTTCTTTGTCATCCCGGCGCATGCTCAGACAACATTACGGACGGCGATGCATTCCGACCTCAAAGTGATCGACCCGGTCTGGACATCGGCTCTGATCACGACCCACCACGGTTTCATGATCTATGATCAACTGTTTGCACTTGACCAACAGCTCGCAATCAAGCCCCAGATGGTCGACACATGGTCGGTCAGCGATGACAAACTCTCCTGGACCTTCAAGTTGCGTGACGGCCTTGCCTGGCACGACGGCGCGCCGGTGACCGCTGAAGACTGCGTCGCCTCGATCAAGCGTTGGGCGATCAAGGACGGCATGGGGCAAAAGCTCATGGGCTTCATCCGCGAGATTAAAGCGGTCGACGCCAAGAGCTTCACTTTCGCGATGAAAGAACCGTATGGCCTTGTGCTCGACACTCTCGGCAAGGCCACGTCCAACGTGCTGTTCATGATGCCGAAACGCGTGGCCGATGGTGACGCAAACACACAGCTTTCGGATACCACGGGTTCCGGTCCGTTCATCTTCAAGCGCGAGGAATGGAAGCCTGGCGACAGAGCCGTGTACGTCAAGAACCCTAAATACGTGCCACGTGCCGAACCGGCTTCTGGATTTTCCGGCGGCAAACTTGCCAATGTCGATCGCGTCGAGTGGATTTGGATCGCCGACAATCAGACTCAGGTCAACGCGCTGCTCAACGGTGAGATTGATCTCATCGAGGCACCGACACACGACCTCGTCCAACTTCTGGAGAAGGATAAGAACGTCGCGACCTTCGTTGCAGCACCGATGGGCCGCCAATACGCGATGCGCTTCAACGTTCTGCACAAGCCGTTTGACAACGCCAAGATCCGCCAAGCTGCGGCTTACGCGTTCAATCAGAAAGACTTCCTCGACGCAGTCGTTGGCAACCCCAACTATTATGTCATCTGCAAGTCACTCTATCCCTGCGGCTCGCCCAACGAGACCCTCAAGGGCTTCGAAGACAAGCTGGAGAGCAACGTCGCCAAAGCCAAGGCGCTGCTGGCAGAAGCAGGCTACGATGGCACTCCGGTTGTGATGATGCAATCGACCGACGTCAGCGCATTGTCGAACATTGCCCCGGTCGCCAAGTCCTTGCTCGAAAAGATCGGCATGAAGGTCGATTTGCAGGCCACGGATTGGCAGACGGTCGTCACCCGTCGCGTCAAGCGTGACGAGCCTGACAAGGGTGGTTGGAACGTGTTCTTCACGTCATGGGGCTCGATCGATGTGATGGATCCCGTGTCAACCAACTTCTTCAACGCGACCTGCGAAAAAGCCACATTCGGCTGGCCTTGCGATGAAGCGTTGGAAAAACTGCGTGACGCCTATTCGCGCGAGACTGATGTGACAAAGCGCAAAGCCATTGCCGAAGCCGTCAGCGTTCGCGTGAGTGAATATCCGACCCATATCCACCTCGGTCAGTACCTGCAACCGACCGCCTATCGGAAGAGCCTCTCGGGCCTGTTGGTCGCGTCCAACCTGGTACTTTGGAACGTGTCGAAGAAGTAATCAATTCACCTTGGTCGGCCCTGCTGGCGCGTCGGGTTTGACGAACACGTCGACCCGCATGCCCGGCAACAGCGGGGTTTGGCCGGCAAGGTCAATCATGATTTCGAGAACCTCGACCTCCGTGCCACGACGGGGTCCCTTAAGCGCAATGCGGCCAGCACCAAGTGTTTGCGCAAGCGTCGTCACTTTACCTTCGAAATCGCGCCCTGGGAACGCATCTGAACGCACAACAACGCCCTGCCCCGATTTCACTTTGCCGATATCACGTTCCTCGATTTCAGCCCGCACCCGCAGACCCGAGACATCCCCCAAGGTGATCAATATCTGTTCAGCACTGGGGGCTGCGGTCTCGCCGACGGTTGCTGAGATGTTCAATACCGTGACATCCCGCGGCGCCCTGATGCGAGTCCGTTCCAGCGCGGCATCGGTCAATGACAGATCCGAGCGCGCGGCCGCAATCGCCGCCTCAAAACGGGTCTGCGCCGGAAGGTTATCAGCGCTCAGGACTTTGCGGAGAGACGAGCGGGTTTGATCAACTCGATCGCGAGCCGCCGTTACCGTTTCGCGTGCCTTTTGGACATCAGAGTCAGTTGCCGTACCAGCCCGGCGCGCCCGCAGCCAGCGGTCGAATTCTGTGCGATTGGCCGAGAGCAATCGCTCAGCTGCCGCCACCGCGTCCTCAGCAGTCCGGCGTTCACGCGCGACGCCGGTCACGGTCTCGCCATCGCGCTCTTTGCGGCGCACACTGACTTCAGCTTCGGCAGCCGAGACACGCGCTTCGGCATCCACATCATCCATGCGGATCAACAGGTCGCCGGCCGACACCCGGTCATTGATCGCGGCCAAAACTTCGACAATGCGGCCCGGGGCTTGTGCCGACATGCGGACTTCCCCTCCAACCGGCTCGACGCGACCGGGCGCGGCCACTGCCCAACCGCCGGCTGGCACTGAAGCTTGCGTTGCATTCAGCACGCTCGCGGATTTGACCTGTGCTGCAGCGACGGTCGCATTCGCAACCGGAGCCGCACCCTGATCATTGCCGACAATGACACGGTTGGCGAAGTAACGCGGCGCGAAATAGCCGACGGCAATGGCGAGCAGGGCTGCCATGATCAAGACGTTGACAGTGTTTTCGTTGCGAACCATAGCGTGCCTTACCATCTCAGTGTCAGCTTTCTCGGTCAAGTTTGTGAGCCACGGGCGATCTCAGGATCAGCTCCGCGGCTTTCTCTTTTTGTCACGCCCGTGACTCGAGGGCGTCAGTTGTCGGACGCCACTGTCTGCATCAGGCCGGCGGTCTTCGCCGACAATCAGTCCGTCTTCGATGCGCAGGATGCGGTCGGCGTAAGGGATGGTGCGTGGATCGTGGGTGACCGCCAGAACCGCATGCGAGGCGCCATGTGCGATTTCCGCCAACAGGGCCATCACGGCTTGGCCATTTTCACTATCGAGCGCCGCCGTCGGTTCATCGGCTAGGACCAACGACGGTTGGCTTGCGATGGCCCGCGCGACGGCAACGCGCTGTTTTTCCCCGCCCGACAGATTGCCCGGCTTTGCGCGCATGCGATGGCCCAGGCCGACACGCTGCAACGACCGTTGGGCGCGGAACACAGCATCGGTGCCACGAACACCGCGCACGTCCAGAGCCAAGCGCACGTTTTCTTCGGCACTTAAGGTTGGAAACAGATTGTAGCCTTGGAAAATAAAGCCGACATGCTGACGCCGCAGATCGGCCAGCTCTTCGGGGCCGAGCCCCTGGGTCGCCAGCCCTGCCAAACTGAGCGTCCCCGACGTCGGTGTGAGGATACAGCCGAGGATCGACAGCAACGTCGTTTTGCCGGAACCCGACGGTCCCATCAACAAAGTCAGTTCGCCGGGGAACAACTCGAGGCTGACACCTTTGAGGGCGTGCACTTGCGCCGGCCCCTCGCCCAACGTCTTGCGGATATCGCGCGCCTGCAGAACCGCCTGCGGCTTTGCCGGCGGTGGCGTGTCGGCACTCTCGCCTGGGACCGGTCCGATCATTGCCTCGCTCATCGGTTGAACACCACGACCGGGTCGATCTTGGTAACTTTGTTGATCGCAGCAATGGCCGAAACGGCGCACATCAGCACGGTCAAAACAAACAACAGCGCGGCCAGCGCCGGGGTCATCAAAATCGGCAAGGCCGTCTCGGTCGTCGCATAAACAATGCCGAGAGCCACGGTCATGCCAAGGCTATAGCCCAGCACCGCAGACAGACCCGCTTGGGCCAAGATCACCCGGTGAATAAACCCGGACGACGAGCCCAGTGCTCGCAGCGTCGCAAACTCGTTGATATGATCCTTGGTCGAGCCATAGAGCGTCTGCGCGACAATGACGGTCCCAACCACCAGTCCCAGAATGGCCCCGCCAAGCAGGGCAATGCCGGCCCCCGTAGCAAACAGCCAATGGGCCAGACTCTTGGCTCGAAACTCAGTCTTGGTCAGCACTTGAACGTCCGGCAACTTGGCCTGCAACACATCGCGGACCGTTTCGGGCGTAACCCCTGCCGACACTTTGACCAGGACATAGGTGATACGGTCCGCCGGCATGCTCAGCAGGCTTTTCGCGCGGTTTAAGGTGGTGAACACGAACGGCGACGTGGTGAACGATCGAATCCCGTCCGTTAAGCCCGCCACCTTAATGCGGGACACACCGACCTGGGCCACGTCACCAACGCCGGTCACGCCGAGGTCCTCCAAGTAGGTGCGATCGACGAAAACCGCGTCGCGCGCGCCCAAGCCCCCGATATCACCGGCAATCACATTCCAAGGCGACAAGCCGCCATCCTCAACGTCCGAACCAACCAGTACCGCCAGAGTCGTGCCGCCTGCCGGTTTGCGCCACTCGGTAAACGACGTCACCAACGGGATCGCCTTGACGACTCCCGGCGTCGACAGAGCAGCATAGCGCAAACGGCTATCGATCGGCTGAGCTTCCTCAAAATTCTTGGTACCGTAGGCCATGATCCAGACATCGCCGTCGGCGCGGTCGATGGCCGCGACAATCATCGAGCGTGCGCCCAGGTACAGGCCAAGTTGCACGGCCATCAACACGACCGAGAACAGAATGCCAACTAAGGTCACAACCAACTGAACGCGGTCGTGAAACAAGTTACGGAAGGCGAGGGTCAGCGTCATTTCTAGCAACAATACTCGTTACGGGCGACTTGTTCTTCAACCCAGCGGACAGGCATTTCAGTGCAGCAGGCAGGCGATAAAGATCAGGGACATGAGCCGCGCGTTGAGGCCATATATCCGAGCCTATCTGACAACCACCGGCCACGTTAGACGGTGCGAACATTCGAGCGTCGTGCCATAGATGGCTGGCTATACAGCGGAACGTGCCCGATACATATGCAGTTCGGCCGGTCAGGGTAAACACACGATCCGGAGTGCATCGCGATGACGGCAGCTAGGCCGCATTGCCCGCACGCGTCAGTGCGCGCCTCTCAATGCGCGTCTGCTATGGCTACCGACCCGATTTGGCCGCGTTACGGCCACATTGTGTCCAAGTTTTGTTGGCACTTGCGAGGCATGATGACCCAGGCTCACGACCTTACCAGCCGCCTCAATCAACCTCACTCTGGTTTCGCAGATAGGTTTTGGGGCCAATTGAACTTGGGGCGACCACGGCTGACAGCGCGGTATCTGCGCGCTGCAACCTTAGTGAGCCTGCTGAGCCTTAGCCCGGTGACACCCGCTTTCAGCCAATCCGCGGCCAATGATGTTACCGGCGTGTGGCTCGACCACACAGGGCGAGGTGCCGTTGAAATTTCACGCTGCGGCAATGGGATCTGCGGTCGGATCGTGTGGATGAAAAACCCGCTCGACGCCAAGGGCGTACCTTTCACCGATGGCCACAACCCGGATACGGGCAAGCGTAAAAACCCGATCTGCGGACTGCAAATCATTGGCGATGCAAAACCGAAACGAGATGGCAGCTTTGACGAAGGCTGGATTTATAATCCAGAAGACGGTGCGACCTATTCCGTCGAGGTCCGTTTGCGTCCCAACCAAACCCTGCGGGTTCACGGCTACGCGGGCCTAAAATTTCTCGGCGAGACATACACTTGGACGCGTGCCCCTGCACAATTGACGAAGTGCACGGTCGCCTCGACGTAAATTATTCCTCAGAGTCAGCCGTGCCAGCTTGATCGGGCTTGATGGAGGCATCCAAAAGCAACGCGCCGCCGAAAGCGAAGACGCTCAGCAGCACGATCCCGATCACGGCACGTCGCAGAAACCAACTGCCACTGCGCTGGTGCGCTGCTGGACGAACCATGCGTCCATCGTTTGCAACTGCAGCAGGCGGTGATGTGGTGGTCACAGATTGATTCCCAATTGTCTTGCCAGGCTGACCAAGCCATCGCCCGGGCACGTCGTCTAGCTGATCCAGGGCACAGGATTTGTTCAATCTTGTTGAGGATCCCGCAGAATTGGGGCGGTTTGACGCTGCGCCGGCGTCTACGTTGCAAAAATGGCGCAAGTGCTTCTCATCGCTCTGTTTTCGCAGCTGGTGTGGCGTCGCGCCTTGGTTGATCGGTGGTCCGGCTCGACTGGTCTCAACCAAGGCGCGATGACCGCCACACTCAGCCCATGATTTTGCTCGTGGCCCTCATGTCGCGCCAAAATTGAAGGTAGTCGCGGCCATTCAGCAATTTTGGCGCGACAGGCCACTAGGCATTCACGGCGTAGCGTCGTGTCCGGGCACAGTGTGGGTACACTCGATCGCACGAGCGATGAGGCCACGTCGAACTCAGCTCCCGTAACCTCGCCTCTGTCTTTTCCTGTCAAGCTAGGTACCTACCCAGTATCACAATCTCTGCGCGAAGTATATCTTGATGCTTGTGATCGCCCCGGTTCTCCTGCCGAGCCCGATCACTGGCCGGGGCCTGCCTCCCGTCTCCGGCCACCCGTCCCTCCAGTTGCGTGTGTCCAACCGTCCATGTTCGATAACCCGACCCCCAATCTCACACTGCCGTATATTATGGCAGCCCAAGCCCAGAAGCATGTGACCCACAATGAAGCCATCCGGCGACTCGATGCGCTGGTGCAAATCACGGTCGTTGACCGGCACCTCTCGGCACCACCTTTGACGCCAGTCGACGGGGCTCGTTACATCATCGCCACCTCCGCCACGGGTGCTTGGACCGGCCACAGCGGGGAGATCGCGGCTTTCCAGGATGGCGCCTGGATGATCTCAGCGCCCCGCGAAGGCTGGAACGCCTGGATTGCCGACGAAGACGTGGCCGTCGTTTTCGACGGCAGCACTTGGATCACAGCGTATGATCCGCCGGGCACAGCGACCGGCCTGATCGCGGCCCACGTTGCAGCATCAGACCCGCATCCGCTGTACCTCGTCGCCGGTGAAGCTTCGGTGGCCCTGACCGGCCAGGCCGTGCAGAACGTCAGCCAACTCGGCGTCAACGCGATCGCCGACGCCACCAACCGTTTGGTCGTCTCGGCCAACGCGTCTCTTTTCAACCACGCCGGCAACGGCCATCAGATCAAGCTCAACAAGAACGCAGCTGCCGACACGGCGAGCGTGCTCTTCCAAAACAACTTTTCGGGCCGCGCCGAATTTGGCCTGACCGGTGATGATCATTTCCACGTCAAAGTCAGTGCCGACGGCACCACCTTCACCGAAGCCCTTGTGATCGATGCCGCGACTGGCAATATCGGTGTTGGGGTTTCCCCCAGCGCCATTGCTAAACTAAACCTGGGCTCGGGAGGCGCCGTGGGCGCAGCCATGGCCCTCGATAAACCCGCAGGTCAAGCCGTTGACTTCACGTTTCAGCGTGCCGCATTGCCGCGCTGGCAATTAAAAATGACCGATACTGCTGAAAGCAGCACGGCTGCCGGATCTGATCTGACCCTTAGCCGCTTCGACAATGCGGGAACATTGTTATCGACGCCGTTGCGCGTCACGCGCTCATCTGGCGAGTGTCTGACCAGCGACCTGCGCACCAACAACACGCGCCCAGCCGCCGACAATGCCTATGAACTCGGCGCTTCGACGGCTCGCTGGACGCAACTGTGGTCCGTCAACGGCGTTATTCAAACCTCAGATGCTCGGGAAAAAACTGACATTGTCAGCTTGCCCACGGATCAAGCTGCGGCCCTGGTCGATGCCATCGCGCCCATCACCTTTCGTTGGCGCGAGGGTCACCGCGATGTAACCAGCACTGACGTCGAAACCGGCGAACCGATCACTGAAGGCCGCCCTGGAAAACGCCGCCATGCCGGGTTTATCGCCCAGCACATGAAATCCGCACTCGACGCTGCCAAACTCGATTGCGCTGCCTGGGGCCTCGAAGACCCAACCGACCTCGACAGCCGCCAATGGTTGCGCCCGGACCAATTGATCCCGATTCTGTGGTCAGCGCTCCGTGCCACTCGCCGCGACATCCATGACCTCCGCCGCACGCAACGTCGGGCTCAACGCCACACTACAAACCTTTCCGCAGCGCGGCCAACTCCGGGAACACGGCCGGACGTTTCTCCTGCTGCGCCTTGAATGCTTCTGCCATGGCCGCGCGTGAATGCATGCCGGCTTGCCAGACAGCAATCCTGTCCAAACTGTCGTTGATGGTATGATCACGTGCGTAATTGATAATCATCTTCGAGCCCGCCACGGCCAAGGGTGCCTTGCTCGCAATTTCGGTCGCGGTGTCGATGACAGCCTTCAGCATCGTGGCATGATCTGCATACACCTCGTTGACCAGCCCGATCTGCAGTGCCTTCGCCGCCGACAAGCGGCGTCCGGTATAGGCAAGTTCACGCACCCAGCCTTCCGGGATCAACTTGCACAGCCGTGGAAAGGTGCCGACATCGGCGGTCATGCCAATGTTGATCTCATGGATCTGAAAAAACGCATCGGCTGTGCAATAGCGAATATCGCACGCGGACGTCATATCGACAGCGCCACCGATGCAGCCGCCCTGGATCGCGGCCAGCACCGGCATGCGCGCCTCATCCAGCACTGAGAAGCAGTCCTGCAGAGCCAGCACCAGATGCCGGAATGCTTCAGCCTCAATATGTGCGTCACGGACTTGCACACCATTCAATGCCGCGTTGTCGGCAAACACCGACAAATCCATCCCGGCTGAGAAGTGCTTGCCGGTCGATGAAATGACGATGCACCGAGCCGTCGCGTTGTCAGAAATATCACGCACGATCCGCGGCAGCTCCAACCAGAAATCTTTGGACATCGCATTCATTCGTTCCGGCCGGTTGAGGCGGATATGCGCCACTTCATTGACGGTCTCGACGTGAAATGGTCCGGGCTGTGTGGCTTGCATCATCGTGTGTCTCTCACTTTAAGTCGCAATGTTTCTCCAACAGCCTGATTTGTAGCCGAAGCTGGCATTTTGTAGGTCGGAGTGAGGCGCCCAATACACCTGCTTCAGATGGAACGGACAGGTCAAGCGCCGAAGTCTGAAGCTGATACCCATCCGCACAACCACTGACGTGTGCGGGCTGGTATCCGCGCGCGGGGCTGGCCGGGTGGCCGCGCGCCAAGAAAAGAGAATACCAGCCCGCAGGCCCCTAAAAGAATAGAGGCAAGATTTCTGCGGGCTGGTATGACTGCTTTGCACCAGCCAAAACGTAGTCAGTCCTCAACGTCGGACTTCGCGGCGCGCCACCGTGCGCTTCATTTCCTTCACCTGACAGTCCGCTGACCCTGACACGTGCCAAAATTTGCGTATCTTCGAACTCTTGCAAACCAAGCTATGCCAACAGCGTAAACTGAAGCAAGATCGTCCGTTGCAGGAATGAATTGAAATTGTCGTCGGACACCAAGGTCAGAACCGTCGCGCCCTTCGTATCGCGATGCACGCTGAGCCCCTCCATATTGTCGATCTCGCCAGTCATGTCAGACGCCAACAGCATCGTGCCCGCGGCGACGACGCCGGGCGCAACTTCCGCTGGCTGCAGCAGCCGCAATTGCAGCTTGACGCCCTCGGTCCAACGGAATCGCCGCTCCAAAACCAGCAGCGATCCATCTGCCAACGCCGCGACATCGGTGATGTCGAATTCGTTGACATCTGTGATCTGAAAGCGACGCGGCTCACCGCCGATCCACAACCAACCCGTATGGTTTCCAGCCCCGTCCAGAAAACGTTCTGAGACCGCAATCACAGCGCCCTTATGCGGCCCACCGGCCATCACAGTCATGGCCTCCAGACCCTTGTTAGCCTTCATCTGCTTGGCTTCAGGCGGCATCTTCAGGTAATCGATCGGCGGCTGGACCACCCGATTGAGAACTGGAAACCGTCCGATGCGGTGATTGCGTTCGAAGGCAATCAGCAGGGTGCCACGCGCAAGATTGCCGTCGACAAAGGCGACGGCCTCAGCATCCTGATCGCGTTTGCGGTCAAGTTCGCGGCCACTCTTTGCGACGATGCCGCCCATACGTGCGTTGGTGATGCCAATCGGCGCTGTGCCGCTGTAGGTCAGATCGCCGGTCAGCCAGTGGCCCTCGTCGGAGATGGCCACGAAGCTCTTGCCGTCCGGCTCGATGGCGATGCCCGAAAGCCCGCCAAAGTTCTTGTCGGACGAGGTCAACACCAAGCCGCCACGGAACTCCAAGCGGCCAAAGCGCTTGTCCACGGACAGCTTCGAAAAACTCTCGATCCGGCGCGCGTTGATTTCAAGGGTATGCGAGGTGGCCGTGGGAACTGCCAACGCTCTGGTGGTGGTTTGGCCAAACGCTGGGCCTGACGCTGCATAGCCGGCAAGTCCAAGCAGCGCTGCTCGCCGTGACTGCATGGGCGGCAATGTTAGTCGTTGAGTTGGCATCTGCATGACATCCGCCGCGCGCAAATCGTTATAGGCCGACCCAACGCAGAGTTAGCGGCGAAATCAAGATTAGGCTTTGCCAGCAGCTGCATCGGCAAAGACTTTGCCGGCCAGTTCAATCTCGGCAGCCGACACATCCAGGTGTGTCACCGCCCGGATGCGGCCCCCGTATGAAGTGGTCATACGCACGCCTTTAGCTTCCATGGCGGCACAAATGTCGGTTGGTGCCCGGCCGGTGCCCGTGACATCAAGAAACAGCAGGTTGGTTTCAACACCGGCATTGACCACGCTCACGCCCTTGACATTGCTGGCCATCTGACCGAGCCGCTTGGCGTTGCTATGATCCTCAGCCAAGCGATTCCAGTTGTGATCGAGGGCGTACAGACCTGCCGCCGCAATGATGCCGGACTGGCGGAAGGCGCCGCCGATACGTTGCTTCCACTGCCAAGCCTGGCGTATAAATTCCTTGCTGCCAACCAAAACGCCCCCGATCGGGCAGCCCAGGCCCTTCGACAGGTCGAACCATGCGCTGTCGCACAAGCCTGCCATGGCTTTGGCGGTGACGCCGCTGGCCACGACCGCGTTCGGGAGTCGCGCGCCGTCCATATGCAACACCAGCTTGTGCCGCTCGACAGCTGTCGCCACGTCTTGCAACTGCGCGAGCGTCCAGACGGCGCCGCCACCGAGATTGGCGGTTTGCTCGACAGTGACGAGCCGGGTGCGCGGGTGGTAGCGGCTCGGCACGCGGACTGCGGCCGTCACATCCGCACCCGAGAAAATGCCATTGGCGGTTCGGATCGGCCAGCTTTGATGACGTGACAAGACGGCCCCGCCGCCGCCTTCGTAGACAAATACGTGGCAATTCTCAGCGCCCAACACCTCATCGCCGGCTGTTGTGTGAACGGCCAGCGCGATCTGATTGCACATCGTGCCCGACGGCATGAACACTGCGGCTTCGTGGCCGAGCAGTGCCGCGATCCGCTCTTCAAGCGCCCGCGTGGTTGGGTCTTCACCTTTCTGCTCGTCTCCGACTTCGGCCTCAGCCATCGCCTTGCGCATGCCCGCGCTTGGTCGCGTCGCCGTATCCGAGGACAGATCAATCAGGCGATTGCGCGACATGGACGATCCCTCAGAAACAGCCGTTCACCAGTGGGCTTGATCAGGCCACATGCCTCAAGGCGCTTTGGGCTGCAGCTTGTCGAGGATCCCACCACGGGGCGCAGCTGGTGTTGCAGGAGCCGCGGGGGCTGCAGGCGCCACCGGCGCGACGGCGCCAGGTGCTGCTGGAGCAGTCGGCACTGTCGGTGCGGCCGCGCCGGGTACAGCTGGCACAACTGGCGTGCCGACCGCTGCCGGTGTCGCGCCCGCCGGGGTGCTGGCGGCTGGGGTATCAAAGATGGATCGTGCGCGGTTGGACTGGTTGGCCAACAGTGTCAAAGCGATTGAAGACGCAAAAAACGCCGCAGCCAGATACGCGGTCATGCGCGTCAAGAAGTTGGCCTGACCACGGCCGGACATAAAGCCACCGCCGCCCATGCCGAGCGCGCCGCCTTCTGAACGTTGCATCAGCACAATCCCGACCAAGGCCAGCGCGATCAGAATGTGAATAACGATTAGCACAGTGGTCATTGCAGATCCTGAAACGGCCGAAGACGGGCCCGAAAACAATGCGAATTGCGGGTTCCTTACACCAGCCACCGACGACACTCAACGGCTGAGTCTTGCTGAGGTATGGCGACACACCAATGGCACCGCGGCCGCCATCGCCGCTGAAGACCGAGACACCGAGCGCGAACCTCTGGCGAACCTCGATCAGGTTTTGGCCGCGGCGCGCAGCTGGGTGATGGTCCGGCTCACGGCAATGGCCTCAGGATCGGTTTTCACCTCGATCACCGCCGGCTTGCCTGCCGCCAATGCCCGCTCCAGGGCCGGCTTGAAGTCTGCCGTTTTCAACACGGTCTCTCCGTGGGCTCCGAACGCACGCGCAAAGGCTGCAAAATCGGGGTTGACCAACTGCGTGCCGACGACCCGCGCGGGATACTCGCGTTCTTGGTGCATGCGGATGGTGCCATACATGCCGTTGTTGACCACCACCGTGACGATGTTCAGGTTGTATTGCACAGCCGTGGCCAGCTCCTGCGACGTCATCATGAAACAGCCGTCGCCAGCGAAGTTGACCACCGTCCGCGACCGATCCGCGAGTTTTGCCGCAATCGCGGCTGGCAAACCATAGCCCATCGAGCCCGATGTCGGCGCCAACCCGGTGCGATAGGTCTTGTATTGAAAATAGCGGTGCAGGAACGCTGCATAGTTGCCAGCACCATTGGTCACGACGGCGGTGTCGGGCAGCATCTCCGACACCGCCAGCATCACCTGCTCCAATTGCACGTTGCCCGGCGTTGCAATTGGTTTTCGATACGCAACGCTGGCCTCGTGCAACGCCGCCGTCTGCGCTTTCCAACCTGGTTTGGCAGCCGTATTCAATCCTGACAGCAGCTGCGCAAAGTGTGCCGCATCTGAGACGATGGGCAGATCCGCCCGATACACTGTACCCAACTCATCCGCCGACGGATGCACGTGCACAAAGGTCTGTCTCGGGTTGGGCACGTCGAGCAATGTATAGGCCGATGTCGTCATTTCGCCCATGCGCGCGCCAACAACGATCAACAGATCCGCCGACTTAATGGCTGCCGACAACTTCGGATCAATGCCGATGCCAGCACAACCGGCGTAACAGCGGTGGCGGTTATCAAAGTAATCCTGGTACCGGAACGCCGTCGCAACCGGTAAGTTCATCCGCTCAGCGAAGGCCTCAACCGTGCCGCGGATGTCGTTGCTCCAGCCGGGGCCACCAACAATCATCAGGGGACGCTCGGCCTTGCCGAGCAATGCCGACAATGCCACCCCATCACTCGCAGCCGGGGCTTGGGCTGGAATGCGCGCGGGCTTGGCATCAGCGACAGCCACTTCAGCTGCCAACATATCCTCGGGCAATCCAATCACGACCGGGCCGGGACGGCCGGACAAAGCTGTATGATAGGCGCGGCTGACATATTCGGGGATGCGCTTGGTATTGCGCACCACCGCCACCCACTTGACGAATGTGCCGAGCA
>JAYSUN010000298.1:0-1698 GCA_043719045.1 Hyphomicrobiaceae bacterium
GTCGACATGTCGGACGCGGCCATCGCCGTTCAGCAGGGCCGGCTGTGCGAACCCGAAGAAGTGGCACGTGCCGCACTGTTCCTGGCCAGCGACGAAGCCAGCTTCATCAACGGCACACATATTTTCGTCGACAACTGTTTTACGGCGGTGTGAAGGCAATGTTTGCAGGGTTAACCTGACGAACGGTCCCCCGGAGCGGCCGGTGTCCCCGCCGGTACAGACCGTGGACGGTTCCGATGGCAATCAATTTCGAAATCGATAGCACCGGAGTTTCTAGATGTTCCGTCCCCGCTTGCCTCTCCCAGCTCGGCGAAGCCTTCCTTGGCCATTGAAATCTCTTGCAAGCGCCCAGACCTCTTTAAGCTACGACGAGTTCGGACGCATGGTGATGCGCATCCGGCACGACATACTGAAAGGCATCTCCCCTGAGATGGTCGCCTGGTGGTTCGGCAATATCGGCGGCGACATGGAAGTGAATGGGAGTCGCTTGAACAAGTATCTTGTCTGGCACCCGAACGATCACATTGCTTGGGAACTTTCTCGGCCAGGAATGAATGGCGGCGCTAGCGTCGGCGCCCAGTTCCGCATCGTAGAAGCTTTCGGTGGCAACCCGGCCTTCTACGTTGATGTCATCGACACAGTCACGCGACTGGATGCCACCGGATTTACGGCGTTGACGTACAGCCTGGGTCTCGAGATTGCCCGTCTCAACCACGACTTCGTCAGCGTCGAGGGCGGCGTGCAATATTTGTCTACGTTGATGATTGGAAGCACGATGCCGTGCATCGGGAAGGTCTTCAACGCCGTTGTCCATCGAGCAATGTTCAGCGAGGACATGGGGCGCGCCTGGCTCAAACACAACATCGAGGAAGTGGGCTTACTCGAACACATCATCCCGCACCTCTATGTTGGGGACTTCGCGACCTAGCATTTTCCGACGAAAGAACGGTCGCTATGATTGCCTCTCGGGGAGTTGGCCGAACGCTATTGACGTTTGCCCCCGAGCGATCATGCGGCCAACGAACTTCCCTGCTGCCTCTTACCACGGCCAGCTCTTTTGCACCTGATCTTTGCCAGTGCGCCGCCGCGGTTTGCCGGTTTGCCGTTGCGGGCTGGGCTGGTTGAAGAAGCTGAAGAAACCGGCGCCGTCGTTCCATGGTTTGAAGCTTGGAGGGGGGGCAGAGTACGTCGGCCGGCGCGTTATGAATCCTCCCTGGGGCTGGTCGCTCATCACCGCAACAAACTCGGTGCGATAGTTGGTCTCGCGGCTCAGCGGTTCGTCCGAGATGATGATCGAGGACCGCGGCAATGCGGTTGGCGCGATGTGATCGAGCACATCCTGCGGGATGGTGATGCGGTCAAGCGCGTCCTTGGCGTCGTCCCCATTGCTAATCGTGACCGCGGTCCAGCGAAGGCCTGCGTCGCTGCCAGCCATCGCCGTGAACACATGCGTGCCAAGCGGCTGGTCAGGATCGCGGATCGTAACCGGAACCTCAATGGTCGCATCGAACACCTCGCCCCCGTCTGGCCACGGCTTACGCGTGTTCCGCCGCACGTAAAGTTTCTGCGTCGCCCGGCTGATGTAGACCGAGACCGGCTCCAGCGCCAGCTTTGCATCGTTCGCCGCCTTCGCGGCGTCAACCTTCTTGTCCGCGGTCTCTTTGGCAGCATCCTTTGCCCTGGCTGCGGCATCGAGCT
>JAYSUN010000299.1:0-1697 GCA_043719045.1 Hyphomicrobiaceae bacterium
ATCATATTGACCTTATGAAGGGCACAGCGCGCCTTGGCTTTGCCGGCGACACCCTTAACAGGCTGCTGAAGAAGTCGGCCCTCGACCCCGTTTACGGAACATGATTCACTCTTTGGACGGCAACTGCGGGGGTGATGATGCGCGGGACGGACGAGGCGAGCGGGTCGCTGTTCAGCTATGTCGACCTGGAGGCACGCATCCCGGCACGGCATCCGTTGCGCAAGATCCGGCAGGTGGTGAACGACGCACTTGCCAGCTTGGATGGCGAGTTCGAGGCGCTTTACACCGATTTCGGCCGCCCCTCGATCGCGCCGGAGCGGCTGATCCGGGCCAGCCTGATCCAGATCCTGTTTTCGGTCCGTTCCGAGCGGCAGTTGATGGAACAGATGCAGTATAACCTCTTGTTCCGCTGGTTCGTCGGTCTCGGGGTCGACGATCCTGTCTGGGTGCCGACGGTCTTCACCAAGAACCGCGACCGGCTTCTTTCGACGGAGATGTCGCGCAAAGTGATGGCGGCGATCCTAGCGCATCGCGAGATCGCGCCGCTTCTTTCGGACGACCACTTCTCGGTCGACGGCACGCTGGTCAAGGCTTGGGCCTCGATGAAAAGCTTCCAGCCGAAGGCCGACGCCACCCCGCCCGATGATGACCTGGGCAGCCCGCCCGGACCGGACGCCACTGCTGAAGATCAGACCGAACCAACCGAAGCCGAGACCACCCCGATGCCCCGCCCCACCCGCCAGAACCGCAATGCAGAAGTCGACTTCCGAGGCGAAAAGCGGTCCAATGCCACCCATGCCTCGACCACTGATCCGGACGCCCGGCTCTACAAGAAGTCCCCCGGCACCGGCGCCATGCTCTGCTTCATCGGACATGCGCTGATGGAGAACCGCTCGGGCCTGATCGTGCAGGGTGACCTGACGCAGGCAGACGGCCATGCCGAACGGCGCGCCGCCCTCGACATGGTCCACCGCCACTCCCCAGGATCAACCCGCCGCCTGACGCTCGGAGCTGACAAGGGGTTCGATGCGGCCGAGTTCGTCACCGACCTGCGGCAAGCCTGCGTCACTCCGCATGTTGCGCAGAAATTGAGATATTCAGCGATCGACGGCCGCACCACCCGGCACGACGGCTACGCCAAGTCCCAACGAAACCGCAAACGCATCGAGGAGGCCTTCGGCTGGGCCAAAACCGTCGGTGGAATGGCCCAGACCGTCTATCGCGGCATCGAACGGGTGCGCTCTCGCTTCATCCTGACGATGACCGCCAACAACCTCGCCCGGCTACCGCGTCTGCTAGCCGCATGAGGATGAGAAACCGCTTGGGGCAGACACGACTTCCGGAACCCGGAGCGCAAGGCCGGGAAGCGAAGCCTGCAACGAAGGGAAACTGTTCCGGCACGACGACTTCTTCAGCAGCCTGTTAACACCTCGGTCTACCTGTCGCGGCTTGGTTGCGATGTCAGCTACGTCACGAATCTTGGGACGGATGCTTTTTCAACGCAGATGCTGCACGGTTTTAAGGCCGAGGGAATAAACTGCGACCTGATCGGGCAACATGAAACCTGCCTTCCCGGTGTATACGCGATTGAAACTGACCACAGGGGTGAGCGGTCTTTTCAGTATTGGCGTGAGGCTTCTGCAGCGCGGACGCTGTTTTCCGGCATCGGAGCCAGTCTTGCCGATCTCTTAGGTTTT
>JAYSUN010000300.1:0-4580 GCA_043719045.1 Hyphomicrobiaceae bacterium
CCGCCCCAAGCCAGTTTGTGGAAATTGTGCTGCCGCAAAAACCGCTGAAGGCGGCCATGGTCAAATATGGGCTCAATGTCCTGGGGTTATCGATCATCATTTCAGCACTCGCTGGTGGCTTGATTTACCTGACTTTGCGTTCGTTCCTGATCGAGCCGCTGATGCGACTGACGCAAAATATGCTGCATTTCAGCGCCAAGCCCGAGGACGTCAGCCGCATCATCGTGCCATCCCCGCGTGGTGACGAACTCGGCACCGCCGAGCGGGAACTTGCGCACATGCAAAGCGAACTCAATCAGATTCTGGCGCAAAAAAATCGACTTGCGGCGCTGGGCCTTGCCGTCAGTAAGATCAATCACGATATGCGTAATATGCTGGCCAATGCGCAGTTGTTGTCAGATAATTTGACCAGTGTTCCAGACGCGCGCGTGCAACGGTTCGCACCGAAACTTATCGCGACGCTCGATCGGGCCATCAACTTCTGCAACGACACGCTTAAATTTGGACGTGCCGCCGAAGCACCGCCTCGCCGCGAGCTGCTGCTGCTGCGTCCACTGGTTGAAGAGGTCGGGGAAGGTTTGGGGCTGCCGCGCGCTGGTGCCGTTGGATGGGTTGTCGATATTGATCCGACGTTGCGGATCGATGCTGATCGCGATCAACTCTATCGGGTGTTGTCAAACCTCGCGCGCAATGCGTCGCAAGCCATTGAGGGGCAACTTCCGGACCAGTCGGGCACCCTGACGATTTCCGCCCGGCGCCACAATCGCCGGGTTATTGTTGACGTCACGGATGACGGTCCTGGATTGCTCCAAATTGCGCGAACTCATTTGTTTGAAGCGTTTCAGGGCTCAACCCGTCGCGGCGGGTCCGGCCTTGGGCTTGCCATCGCGAACGAACTTGTCACCGTCCATGGCGGGACGCTGACGCTCGCTGATCAGGTCCCCGGTCAATCAGGCACCACTTTCAGTCTGGTCATTCCAGATCGCGCCGTTACCGCTGCCGCTTGAATGTCTAAGGTGAAGAGGGGGACCAAGGCTTGGGCGCTGCCAACCTGCGCTGCGGCCAATTTCAGGCCTTTGGCGCCGGCAGCGATAGCAAGGCTCGCGCCTCGGCCACAGTCGCCGGCCGACGTCCGAACTGCGGACAGAGATCAACGACACGCTGCACCAGAGCTGCGTTCGATGAGGCGAGAGAATCGCGATCCAGCCGGACGTTGTCTTCAAGACCAGTGCGACAATGCCCACCAAGTTCCAGCGACCAGCGATTGAGTGTGATCTGGTCGCGACCAATGCCAGCGCCCGTCCAGGTCGCATCAGGAGCCAGCCGCTTCAGGGTTTTGACATAGAATTCAAAAGTCTCGCGATCGACCGGCATGGCGTTTTTGACCCCCATGACGAATTGGACGTGCAGCGGTCCCTGGATTTGGCCGGACTTCTGCATTTCGGCGGCCTTGAAGATCATCGACAGGTCGAAGGCCTCAATCTCCGGTTTGACATGATACGTGAGCATTTCTGCCGCGAGCCAATCAACCAATTCGGGGCTGTTCTCGTACACCCGTGTCGGAAAATTGACCGAGCCAGTTGAGAGCGACGCCATGTCAGGCTTGAGCGACAACATGCCACCGCGCTCGCGGCCGGCACCGGATCGGCCACCGGTCGACACCTGCACGATCATGCCGGCACAATGCTTGTTTAGACCGTCGATCAGGCGGGCAAACCGCTCGGGGCTCGAAGTTGGTGTGCCGTCGTCATTGCGGACATGGCAGTGCGCGAGGGTAGCTCCCGCTTCGAAGGCTGCATGGGTCGAATCGATCTGCTCGGCGACCGTGATCGGTACAGCTGGGTTATCCCGTTTGGTCGGGAGCGAGCCTGTGATGGCGACGGTGATGATGCAGGGTGCCGACATAGTGGACGTCTCCGAGATTTCAGGTCGATTTTTTTGGGATCGCGGGATTGCACACGGCGCGTGCCTGCGAGGTTAACCGAATGTGCGCGTTGGTAGCACCGATCGAGGACGCTCGCCTCCGGTCGCGTCGCAAGATTATCGACACTGCACCATATGCCAAAAAGTAACCCTTTTGCCGGGCTAATCCTCAAATGGCTTTGTTGTCGCTAGGTCCGGGTGAGGGCCGATCAACCTGAGTGAGCGGGAGAAGAAATCCCGGCGCACAAGAATTGCCATCACCCAGGTCGTCGCCACCAAAAACGCGATCGGATGAAAAAACCACGCCATCACGGCAATGGCATAATAGAAGGCGCGCAACCCACTGTTGGCGTGTTCGCCGGATAACCCGGCAAGCCGCGCCGTGCGGACCGCATGCGTGTTGCAAGCTGTCGTGCTGTTGGCATCGTTCGGTTGCAGGGTCGGGGTCGCGCCGATCATGATGGCCGTGTAGTGACCGAGGCGGAACGCCCAGGCGAACTTGAAAAATGCAAACACGAACACGGCCATGATCGTGCAAAGTTTCAATTCCCATAGAATGGGATTGGCAGTCGCCGCGTACGGCAGACGCTCCAATGCCGCTTGGGCTCGGTCACCGGAGCCCATGATCGCGGCCATGCCACCAATCGCGAGCGCCGTAGTCGAAGCAAAAAATGCGTTTCCCTGGGCGATGTTGTTGAGCAAGATGACATCCATGGTCCGGTGATCGCCGCGATGCGCCATGTTGCACATCCAAGCGACGCGCTGAGCCTGGATCGCGCCGATCAAGCTATGGCGCTCAAAGCCGAGGGGCCCGACGACAAAGCGATAGCTGCCGATGGCAAACATGAAGTACGCATAGGCCGCCAGATCCAATGGCGTGAAAATCTGGTCGATGGTCAGCCCCGTCATTGTCCAATCACTCCCCCGATTATCGCAGCGCGCAATCATACCGGCACGCGCGGTTTTTTTCTTACCGCATTTTCTGCGGTTCACCGGAACATGCTTCAGGTCCGCCCTTCGGCATTGTCCTTGGCGACGGCTGCTGGGTCACGGGCGGAAGGGGCACCCAGGCCACCGCCGCCCGGAGTCTGGACGAGCAAACGCTGGCCCGGCAGGATGGTTTGCGCGCCTTTGCCCTTCAGCACCGTACCGTCCGTCAATGCGACCACACCGGGAGCGCCTGCAGCCCCGCCGTCGCGACCCCGCGGCGGGTGATTGATGCGGTCGAAGGCTGCAAGCAAATCAAACGGTGCGCCGATGCCACTTTCGATCTCGATGTGCTGGCCGAGGCCGCCGCGGGTTTTGCCAGCGCCACCTGAACCGGCGCGCAATTCCTTTTTCCAGAAGATCAACGGTGTAATCTGTTCGGCAATTTCCACTGGTGTGCCCTTGACGCCAGAAGGATACGCAGTGGCTGAAAGTCCGTCGGCGTAAGGCCGAGCACCAGTCCCGCCATTTGAGGTGACGGCCATGGTGAAGCCGTAGTTGCCAGCGCCGCCCTTGACCTGGCCCCGAACGTTGAGGTTCCACAGGCATGAGGTGCCTTCCGCAGGCACCCGGTCTGGGATCGCTTGCGTCAGGCAGCCGAAAACGACATCCGGCAGCATCTGACCGATGACGTGGCGCGCGCAGACAGCTGCCGGCTTCTCGGCGTTGAGGATCGAGCGTGGCGGCGCCGAAACCGTCAATCGGCCGAGCGAACCCGCGTTGTTCGGCACCTTCGAGGCCACAACGCAGCTGAGCGCAAATACAGTGTAGGCGGTGGTGTAAGCCAGGGGTACGTTGATGCCGCGGGCCACCTGCATGTCGGTGCCGGTGAAATCGACGTGGATGCCAGTGTCTGAAATCGTTGTGGTGGCCGCGAGCTTGATCGGCGTGTCGTAACCATCAGTGATCATTTCATTGCCCCATTTGCCTTTCGGCAGTCTGGCGATTTCGGCAAGGACGGCAGCCTCGCTCTTGGTGTAGATGTGGTTGGCGAGTTCATCCAGCGACGTCAGGCCGAACTCGTCCATCATCTCGATCAGGCGGGCACAGCCGACGTCGTTGCAGGCCGTGAGCGAGTAGACATCGCCGACGGTATCGATCGGTAGCCGCGTGTTGGCGCGGATGATGCTCATCAGGGTTTCGTTGACGCGGCCCGCCTCGAGGATTTTCAGAAACGGGATGTACAGCCCCTCCATAAACACGTCGGTGCCATCGGGGCCAAAGCCGATACCGCCGATGTCCATCAGATGTGACGTGCAGGAGAACAGGCCGATCAGGCGACCGCGGTGGAAGCATGGCGTGGTGATGACGAAATCATTGAGGTGGCCGGTGCCCATCCACGGGTCGTTGGTGATGTAGGCGTCGCCCGGCTTCATGGCCTCAAGACTGAAATGGCGGATGAAATGTTTGACGCTTTCGGCCATTGAGTTGACGTGGCCCGGCGTGCCGGTGACGGCTTGAGCCAGCATGCGGCCCTGGGCGTCGAAGATGCCGGCCGAGAGATCGCCCGCTTCGCGCACGATGGGCGAAAACGCCGGCCGACAAGTCGCCGCACTCGCGCACGATCGGGCTGAACGCGGTGCGCATCAGGGTCTGGGCCTGCTCTTCCACGACCGCGATCAGGCGGTTCCACATGATTTGCAGGTCGATCAGGCCGACGCTGTTGGACT